>CAYXJM010000391.1:0-3134 GCA_964465455.1 uncultured Klebsiella sp. | reverse complement strand
CCGAGCAGATCATCTTCCCGGAGATCGATTACGACAAGATCGACGCCCTGCGCGGGATGGACATCGCGATCTCCACGACGGCTCGCACCGACGACGAAGCGCGCGCGCTGCTGCGGGCATTCAACTTTCCTTTCAGGGGTTAAGTCTCAGATGGCCAAGACTTCGATGATCGAGCGCGAGAAGAAGCGCCAGCGCACCGTGGCGAAATACGCCAAGAAGCGCGCCGCGCTGAAGGAGAGCATCCGCGATCCCAAACTGAGCGACGAGGAGCGCTGGGAAGCGGTGACGGCGCTGCAGAAGCTGCCGCGCGATGCGAGCCCGTCGCGGCTGCGCACCCGCTGCGAGATCACCGGCCGTCCGAACGGCGTGTATCGCCGCTTCGGCCTGGGCCGCAACAAGTTGCGCGAGGCGGCCATGCGCGGGGACATCCCGGGCCTGGTCAAGTCAAGCTGGTAAGTCCACGCGAGGTGGAATCGATATGAGCATGCAGGATCCTATTGCGGACATGCTGAGCCGCATTCGCAACGCCCAGGCGCGTGCGAAGCCGTCGGTGAAGATGCCCTCCTCCACCAAGAAGGTGGCGATCGCGCGCGTCCTCAGGGACGAAGGCTACGTCGAGGGCTTCAAGGTCACGGCAGAGGACGGCAAGCCGGTCCTCGAGGTGGCGCTGAAGTATTTCGAGGGCAAGGCGGTGATCGCCGAGATCGACCGTGTCAGCCGCTCCAGCCTGCGCCGCTACGCCGGCAAGGACGAGCTGCCGAAAGTACGTGGCGGACTCGGCATTGCCATCGTGTCGACCAGCAAGGGCGTGATGACCGACCGTGCCGCGCGCGCGGCCGGTGTGGGCGGCGAAGTCCTCTGCACCGTGTTCTGATGTGACGAATTGACCGACAGGTACGAACCATGTCCAGAGTTGCGAAGAATCCCGTGGTCCTGCCGAAAGGCGTCGAAGTGACGCTGAACGGCAACGCGATCGCGGTCAAGGGTAGCAAGGGCTCCCTGGAAATGAACGTGCACGAGGCCGTGCAGGTGTCCCTCGAGGACAACCAGCTCAGCTTCGCGCCGCGCACCGCCGAGTCCTCGGCCGACGCGCTGGCCGGAACCATGCGCGTGCTCGTCGGCAACATGGTTGCCGGCGTCTCGAGCGGTTTCGAGCGCAAGCTGCAGCTGATCGGCGTCGGTTACCGTGCCGCGGCCAAGGGCGACACGGTGAGCCTGACGCTCGGCCTGTCGCACCCGGTCGAATACGCGCTGCCGAAGGGCGTGACGGCAGAGACGCCGACGCAGACCGAGATCGTGCTGAAGAGCGCGGACAAGCAGCTGCTCGGGCAGGCAGCGGCAGAAATTCGTTCGTACCGGCCGCCGGAGCCCTACAAGGGCAAGGGCATCCGTTATTCGGATGAGAACGTTCATCGCAAGGAAGCGAAGAAGAAGTAGGGCTAAAGACATGAGCGACAAGCAGGCAGCAAGATTGCGTCGCGCGCGGCGCAGCCGCGCGAAGATGCGCGAACTGGGTGTGTACCGTCTCTGCGTGCACCGGACCCCGCGCCACATCTACGCGCAGGTCATCTCGCCCGAGGGCGACCGGGTGCTCGCGAGCGCGTCCACGCTGGACAAGGACTTGCGTGGCGGCAGCACGGGCAACGTGGAAGCGGCGACCGCGGTCGGCAAGCTGATTGCCGAGCGGGCCAAGGCGGCTGGCGTGAGCCAGGTTGCCTTCGACCGCGCCGGCTTCCGGTATCACGGGCGCGTGAAGGCTCTGGCCGATGGTGCGCGCGAAGGCGGATTGGAATTCTAGGGTAAGACTATGGCGTTCGAGCAGCAGGATTCAGGTGCTAACGAGGGCTTCCAGGAGAAGCTGGTCCAGGTCAACCGCGTCGCCAAGGTCGTGAAGGGCGGACGCATATTCGCCTTCACCGCCCTCACGGTCGTGGGAGACGGCAAGGGCAAGGTCGGCTTCGGCCGCGGCAAGGCGCGCGAAGTGCCGGCCGCGATCCAGAAGGCCATGGACGCCGCGCGCCGCAACATGATCCACGTCGAGCTCGAGCGCGGCACGATCCAGTACCCGGTGCGGGCAGCGCACGGCGCCTCGAAGGTGTACATGCAGCCGGCGTCGGAAGGTACCGGCGTCATCGCCGGCGGCGCGATGCGCGCGGTGCTGGAGATCGCCGGCGTGCACAACGTGCTGGCCAAGTGCTACGGCTCCACGAACCCGGTGAACGTGGTGCGTGCGACCATCGCGGCGCTGAAGGCGCTGCGTTCGCCCGAGGAAGTGGCGGCCAAGCGCGGCAAGAGCGTCTCCGAGATCACCGGCTGAGGCAAGGGACAGGGTCATGACGGATCAGGGCAAGACAATCAAGGTTACGCTGGTGCGCAGCACCGCGGGCAGGCTCGAGAGCCACCAGGCCTGCGTGCGCGGGCTGGGACTGCGCCGCATCGGGCACGCGGTCCGGGTCGAGGACACGCCGGCGGTACGCGGCATGATCAACAGGGTCAATTACCTGTTGAAAGTTGAAGGTGCATGATCATGAGCGATGAAACGATGCGTCTGAACACGCTGAGCCCCGCCCCGGGCCGCCGCCACGCGCCGAAGCGCGTCGGTCGCGGCATCGGCAGCGGCCTCGGCAAGACCGGGGGCCGCGGCCACAAGGGCCAGAAGGCGCGCAAGAGCGGCAACGTGCGCCCCGGTTTCGAAGGCGGCCAGATGCCGCTGCAGCAGCGCCTGCCGAAGTACGGCTTCACGTCGCGCATCGCGCGGGTGACGGCGCAACTGCGCACCTCGGAACTGAACCAGGTCGAGGGGGATGTCGTGGATCTCGAGACGCTGAAGGCAGCCAACGTGATCTCGCGCAACATCGAGCGGGTGCGCGTGTTCGCCTCGGGCGAGGTACGCAAGGCGCTCAACCTGAAGGGCATCGCCGTGACGGCCGGCGCGCGCAGCGCGATCGAGGCGGCAGGCGGCAAGGTCGAGGACTAAATGGCAAAGCTGCCGCTCGGCGCGGTGAACCAGGCGGGCCTGGGCGAGCTCTGGTCGCGGATCCGCTTCCTGCTGCTCGGGCTGGTTGTCTACCGCATCGGGACGCACATCCCGGTGCCCGGGATCAACCCGGACCAGCTGAAGGCGCTGTTCAACC
>CAYXJM010000390.1:0-3138 GCA_964465455.1 uncultured Klebsiella sp. | reverse complement strand
GATGCCGAAATCGTCGGGAACGATTTCGGCAACACGCGTAGCCGCCGCACAGGGATGTGCCAGGCGGCGGCCGCCGGCGGCCGAGGCCCGGCCCCCGCAGTGCCGATTCCCGGCAGTACCGATCCCCGCAGTGCCGACTCGACGCCGGACGGACGACGCGGCACAATCGCCGCTCGTTGCGGCCGTGGCCGCTCCCCGCGATACCCGGAGAACCGATGTTCGAGCAGCTCCCGCACCTGAATCCCGACCCCATCCTCGGCATGCTGGCCGCCTATCGCGCCGATCCGCGCGCGCACAAGATCGACCTCGGCGTCGGGGTCTACCAGGACGAGGCCGGGCGCACGCCCATCATGCGCGCGGTGAGCGACGCCGAGCGCCACCTGCTGGTCAGCGAGACCACGAAGACCTACCAGGGGATCGCGGGTGATCCCGTCTTCAACGATCGCCTGCTCGCGCTGCTGCTGGGCGCGAGCCACCGCGTGATCGAGGACGATCGCGTGCGCGGGGTGCAGACGCCGGGCGGCTGCGGGGCGCTGCGCATCGGTGCCGAGCTGATCCGGCGCGCGCGGCCGGAGGCGAAGGTGTGGGTCAGCACGCCGACCTGGGCCAACCACATCCCGCTGATCGGCGGAGCCGGCCTGCAGTTGGCCGAATACCCGTACTTCGACGCCGCGAGCGGCGGCGTCGACTTCGACGCGATGATGGACGCCCTCGCCAGGGTCGGGCCGGGCGACCTCGTGCTGCTGCACGGCTGCTGCCACAACCCGACCGGGGCAGACCTGGACTTCGACCAGTGGCGTGCCGTGACCGAGCTCGCGCTGAAGAACGGCTTCACGCCGTACATCGACGTCGCCTACCAGGGCCTGGCCGACGGGGTCGACGAGGACGTCGCGGGCGTGCGCCACATGGTCGCCGCGGTTCCCGAGGCCGTGGTCGCGAGCTCGTGCTCGAAGAATTTCGGGCTCTACCGCGAACGCGTCGGCGCGGTCTATTTCGTCGCCGCGACCCGTGCCCAGGCCGACGCCGTGCAGAGCCAGGCGATGGCTGCCGCGCGCCAGATCTACTCGATGCCGCCGGCCCACGGCGCGGCGATCGTGTCCACGATTCTCGGCGACGCGACGCTCAGGGCCGACTGGCTGGAGGAGCTCGGCGAGGTGCGCGGACGCATCAACGCGATGCGTGCGCTGCTGGCCGCGCGGCTCGAGGGCAACGCCGCGGGCAAGGATTTCGGCTTCATCACGCGCCAGAAGGGCATGTTCTCGTACTTCGGCATCACGCCGGAGCAGGTCACGCGGCTGCGCGAGGAGTTTGCCGTCTACATGATGGAATCGACGCGGATCAACCTGGCCGGCATCACGCCGGCGAACATCGACGACCTCGCGGCGGCGGTGCACGCGGTGCTGAAGCCCGCGGCCTGAGCGGCGCGGATAGCGCCGATGGGAAGCATTGCCCTGCCCGGAGCCGCGTCGGCCGCGTCGCGGCGCGAGGCCCTGCGCCCGGTCTGGCTGTTCAGCCTGGATTCCGAGCAGTTCCACGCCGCCCCCACCGCCACCGGCGGCCTGATCGCGTGGTACCGCGCCCGGGGCGCGACGCCCGAAGCGATCGACTTCCGCCAGCTGCATTTCCGCGAGCGCGAGGACGTCGCGGCGTGGATCGCGGCCGGGCTGGCGACGCTCGCCGAGGAGGCGTCCGCGGCGCTCGCGCGCGGACAGGAGCCGGTCGCCGGCATCAGCTTCTACACCTGGAACGCGGCGGAATTCCTCGAGCTGGCGCGCTGCCTGCGCGCCGCGTGCCCGCGGCTCGTGATCGTCGCGGGTGGCCCGCACGTGCAGCAGGCCGATAGCTACCTTGGCGTCGACCCGATCGACGTGATCGTGCTGGGCGAGGGCGAGGCCACGTTCCAGGAACTGCTGGACACGCCGCGCGCCCAGTGGCCGCGCGTGCCCGGCATCGCGTGGCTCGATGCGGCCGGCGCGGTGGCGAAATCGCCGCCGCGCGCGCGCCAGCGCGATCTCGCGCTGATCCCGTCGCCCTTCGACGTGCTGGAGCTCACCGATGCCGACGGGCGCCCGCGCTACGACGCCGTGACCTACGAGACCACGCGCGGCTGCCCCTACCGGTGCGCTTTCTGCGAGTGGGGCACCGGGGCGATCGGCACGAAAATGCTCGGCTTCCCGCTGGAGCGGCTGCGCCGCGACTGGGAGAAGATCGTTCGCGCCGGCATCCCGAACATCTGGCTCGCGGATTCCAACTTCGGCGCGCTGAAGGACGACCTCGAGAAGGCGCGCCTGATCTGCGAGCTGAAGGAACGCCACGGCCTGCCGCGCACCTTCGCGACCTCGTGGTCGAAGAAGCACAGCCCGCGCGTGCAGGAGATCGTCCTGATGCTCCACGAGCACGGGCTGCTGCCGTTCTACCAGCTGGCGCTGCAGACGCTGACGCCGCGCGCGCTGGAGCTGTGCCATCGCGAGAACATGGCCGCGAACGAGTACGAGCCGATCGCGCGCCGCATGGCGGAGGCCGGCATCCCGATCTCGGCCGAGCTGATCTGGGGCCTGCCGGGCGACGATCTCGCGAGCTTCGAGCGCAACCTCGACCGCCTGCTCGCGACATTCCCGAACATCAACATCTTCGGCTACACGCTGCTGCCCGGCACGGAGTTCCACGAGCGGCGCGAGGAATACCGCATCGAGACGCTGCCGGTGGCGGGCTACGGCAAGGCCCACGGCGAGTACGTGGTGGGTTGCCACACCTTCGGGCGCGCCGAGGGCGAGGAGGGCTACTTCCTGATCACGGCGCACGTGATCCTGCTGAGCGGCTACGTGCTGGCGCACACCGCGCGCTTCCTGGCGCTCGCCACCGACGTGCCGGTCGGACGGATGCTGCGCGTCGTGCTCGATGCGCTGCTGCAGGCCTTCGCGGCGCAGTTGCCCGGTCTCGACGCGGCCGACCGCATGCGCGTCTACGAGTCGCGCGCGCGGATCTATCTCACCGTGCTCGCCGACCCGGCGCGCGCGCAGGCGGCGATACGCGCGGCGGTCACGGGCTTCGTCGCCCGCCGCCTCGATCCCGCCGCGCTCCGGCGCGTCGAGGGGCTGCTCGCGCTCGACGCGGCGCTGTGTCCGCGCCACGGCGAGG
>CAYXJM010000389.1:0-3138 GCA_964465455.1 uncultured Klebsiella sp. | reverse complement strand
ATGTCCACACCGGTCGACGAAATCGATTACTTCTCCGACTACGAGGTCCTGCGGGACCCGTACCGGTACTTCGATGAGCTGCGCGCGCTCGGTCCGGTTCACCAGCTGAAGAGTCGCGACATGGTGGCAGTCACGGGCTTCAAGGAGGCCGTGGAGGTGCTGCTGAACACCGAGGATTTCTCCTCGGTCAATTGCGTGGTGCCCACGCAGCCCCTGCCCTTCGCGGTGGAAAGCGCGGACATCTCGGAACAGATCGAGGCCCATAGGAGCGAATTCGCACGAGCCGACATCCTGGTGGCGCTCGACGGCGCGCGGCACGCGGCCTTTCGCTCGCTGATGACGGTGCTGTTCACGCCCTCGCGGCTGAAGGCCAACGAGGAGTACATGAACCAGCTCGCCGACCGGATGGTCCGCGAGGTTGTCGCCAAGGGACAGTGCGAACTGGTGCGGGAAATCGCGGTGCCCTACGTGACGCTGGTCATCGCGGACCTGCTCGGCATTCCCGCCGAGGACCGCGAGAAGTTCCGCGAGATGATCGATGCCGGACCGCCGATCGTGGGCGCGATCGAGTCGCGCAGCACGCGCCAGATCGAGCCGTGGCAGTTCATGCGTCCGTTCTTCGAGCGCTATATCGAGGACCGCAGGGCAAACCCGCGCCAGGACGTGCTGACCGAATTCGCCACCGCGCGCTATCCCGACGGCTCGCTGCCCGACCCGGAGGACGTGATCAACAACGCCCAGTTCCTGTTCGGCGCCGGACAGGACACCAGCGCCAAGCTGCTCGGCAATGCCATGCGCTACGTGGCCATGGACCCCGAACTGCAGCGCCGGCTGCGTGATGACCGCACCCTGATCCCTGCGCTGCTCGAGGAAGTCCTGCGGCTCGAGGGCTCGACCAAGTCGACCTTCCGGCTGGCCAAGCGCAAGACCCGCATCGGCGACGTGGAAATCCCGGCCGGCAAGACCGTCATCGTGGCGCTCGCCGCGGCCAATCGCGACCCGGCGCGGTGGGAAAATCCCGCGGAGTTCGCGTTGCAGCGGCAGAAGATCAAGGAGCACCTCGCCTTCGGCCGCGGCGCGCACACCTGCATCGGCAACCCGCTGGCACGCACGGAAATACGCGTGATACTCAATCACCTGTTCGACCAGACATCGGACATCGTGCTGTCGGAGAAGCACCATGGACCGCCCGGCCGGCGCACGTTCGATTACGAGCCCACCTACATCATCCGCGGGCTGCAGCGGCTGCAGATCGAACTGAAGCCGAAGTGAACCGATTGTCTGGCCTGGATTTGCGCAACAGGAGGAAACGATGCCGCGAATAACCGTGACTGCCCGCGATGGCGAGACCAGGGAACTGGATGCACCCGCCAGCCTGACGCTGATGGAAGTGCTGCGCGACGAGAATTTCGAGATCGAGGCGCTCTGCGGCGGCTGCTGCTCGTGCGCCACCTGCCACGTCTACATCGATCCGGCCTTTGCCGAGCGCCTGCCGCCGATCGGTGCCGACGAGGACCTGCTGCTCGACGGCTCCTGCCACCGTCAGCCCGGCGCATCGCGCCTGTCCTGCCAGATCCGCCTCTCCGGGGAGATGGAAGGCCTCAGGCTGACCATCGCGCCCGCGGAATGAGCGGTGCGCGCGCCCGACCGACTGCCGACCGCGACGGCGCGCCCATGACGACGCACCGGAGGATGTTCCGGCCGGAATTTTCCACGGCCACGGACATGCGCGTGGTGCAGAGCCGCAAAGCGCTGCGCGACGCCCTGCTCGGGCTGCTGAAGCAGAAGTCGTTCGACAAGATCTCGGTGCGCGAGATCGTTGCCGCCGCCGGCGTCGGCTACAACACCTTTTTCCGCCATTACCCGGACCGGGAATCCATTCTTCACGACATCGCTGCCGAGGAGATCAGGCAGCTCGTGTCGCGCTCCATCGCGGTGCTCGACGTCGAGGACACCCTGGCGGCCTGCTCGACCCTGTGCCGCTACGTCGACGAGAACAGGGCGCTGTGGAATACGCTGTTGACCGGCGGAGCCGCGGGATCGCTGCGCGAGGAGTACGTGCGGGTCGCTCGCGAGGTCTGCAGGGATCGCCCGCGCGCAAAGGACTGGGTGCCGTTCGACATCGCGATCATCCTCGTCACCGGCGGCATTTTCGAACTGCTGGCGTGGTGGCTGGGTGAAGCGGATCCGCTGCCGGTCGACGACGTGGCTCGCATCTGCCAGAAGATCATCGTCTCGCCGGTGATCGACCCGTAGCCGCGCAAGCGCCGCCGGGCCGGCTCAGGCCGCGAGGCGCCCCGCCGCGATGTCGCGCACGCGCTGCACCATCGCGCGCAGGCCGTTGCCGCGCGTGGGGCTCAGGTGCTTCAGCAGGTCGAGCTGCGCGAAGTAGCCCTCGATGTCGAAGTCGAGGATCGCGCGCGGCGTACGGCCGTCGAAGGCCGCGAGGATGATCGCGATCAGGCCGCGCACGATCAGCGCGTCGCTGTCGACCTCGAGGAAGATGCGCCCGTCGCGCTCGCGCCAGTCCAGCCACACCTGGCTCTGGCAGCCGCGCACGAGCAGTTCCTCGCGCTTCTGCGCGTCGGGCATCGCCGGCAGTTCCTTGCCGAGGTCGATGATGTAGCGGTAGCGGTCTTCCCAGTCGTCGAAGAAGCCGATCGTCTCGACGATGTCCTCGACGCTGTGCGTTGCTCGTATATCCACGGGCTTCCTCAATCCGACGTGGGTCCGAATTCATTCGGACGGTCCCACCGTAGGTCCGAATTCATTCGGACGATGTCCAGCGTAGGTCCGAATTCATTCGGACGATGTCCAGCGTAGGTCCGAATTCATTCGGACGATGTCCGGCTGAAGCCGGACCCACGGGTCAATAGAACAGGCCTGTCTCGAGTCTTGCCTCGTCGGACATCATATCGCGCGACCACGGCGGATCGAAGACGAGGTCCACCGTCACCTTGCCGACGTGCGGCACCTTGGCGACGCGGTACTCGACGTCGCCGACCAGCACCGGGCCCATGCCACAGCCGGGCGCGGTCAGCGTCATGCGGATACGCACTTCGCGCGCCGCCTGGTCGATGTCGACGGCATACACCAGCCCGAGCGCGACGATGTCGACCGGGATCTCGGGGTCGTAGC
>CAYXJM010000388.1:0-3148 GCA_964465455.1 uncultured Klebsiella sp. | reverse complement strand
GCGCCGCGTGCACGCAGCAGTAGTCGAACTCGATGCCCTGGCCGATGCGGTTGGGTCCGCCGCCGATCACCATGATCTTGTCGCGGCCGCCGGGGCGCGCCTCGCATTCCTCCTCGTAGGTGGAATACATGTACGCGGTGGCCGAGGCGAACTCGCCCGCGCAGGTGTCGACGCGCTTGTACACCGGGCGCAGGCCCAGCGCATGCCGGTGCTCGCGCACCGCGCGCTCGCTCGCGCCCAGCAGGTCGGCAAGGCGGCGATCCGAGAAGCCCTTGCGCTTCAGGCGGCGCAGCACGTCGTGCGTGAGCGCCGCGACGGACTGGCCGGCCAGCGCCTGCTCCTCGCGCACGATGTCCTGGATCTGCACCAGGAACCAGGTGTCGATTCCGGACAGCTCGTGCATCTCATCCAGCGTGAAACCGGCACGGAAGCCGTCGGCCAGGCACCATAGGCGGCTCGCGCCGGGGTTGCGGATGTCGCCGCGCAGCTTCTCGAGCGCGGCCTCGTCATGGCCGTGGATCTGCGGCTCGAAGCCGGCCGAGCCCACTTCCAGCCCGCGCATCGCCTTCTGCAGCGACTCCTGGAAAGTGCGGCCGATCGCCATCACCTCGCCCACGGATTTCATCTGCGTGGTCAGGCGCGCGTCGGCAGTCGCGAACTTCTCGAAGGTGAATCGCGGCACCTTGGTCACGACGTAGTCGATGGACGGCTCGAACGAGGCCGGCGTCGCGCCGCCGGTGATCTCGTTGCGCAGCTCGTCGAGCGTGTAGCCCACCGCGAGCTTCGCCGCGATCTTGGCTATCGGGAAGCCCGTGGCCTTGGAGGCGAGCGCCGAGGAGCGCGACACGCGCGGGTTCATCTCGATCACCACCAGGCGGCCGTCGGCCGGGTTCACCGCGAACTGCACGTTCGAGCCCCCGGTCTCCACGCCGATCTCGCGCAGCACCGCCACCGAGGCGTTGCGCATGATCTGGTATTCCTTGTCGGTGAGCGTCTGGGCCGGCGCGACCGTGATGGAATCGCCGGTGTGCACGCCCATCGGGTCGAAGTTCTCGATCGAGCAGATGATGATGCAGTTGTCGGCGCGGTCGCGCACGACCTCCATCTCGTACTCTTTCCAGCCGATCAGCGACTCGTCGATCAGCAGCTCCCTGGTCGGCGACAGGAACAGTCCGCGCTCGCAGATCTCCTCGAACTCCTCGCGGTTGTACGCGATGCCGCCGCCCGAGCCGCCCATCGTGAACGAGGGACGGATGATGCAGGGGAAACCCACGCCGTCGACGACCTGCAGGGCCTCTTCCATGCTGTGCGCGATGGCGCTGCGCGGCGTTTCGAGCCCGATGGCCTTCATCGCGCGGTCGAACTTCTGCCGGTCCTCGGCCTTGTCGATGGCCTCCTTCGTGGCGCCGATCATCTTCACGCCGAACTTCTCGAGGATGCCTTCACGGGCGAGATCCAGCGCGCAATTCAGCGCCGTCTGTCCGCCCATGGTCGGCAGCAGCGCGTCGGGGCGCTCCTTCTCGATGATGCTCGCCACCGAGCGCCAGTTCACCGGCTCGATGTAGGTCGCGTCCGCCATGGCCGGGTCGGTCATGATGGTCGCCGGGTTCGAGTTCACCAGCACCACGCGGTAGCCTTCCTCGCGCAGCGCCTTGCAGGCCTGCGCGCCCGAATAGTCGAACTCGCAGGCCTGACCGATCACGATCGGGCCGGCGCCGATGATCAGGATCGAATGGATGTCCGTGCGTTTTGGCATGCTTGGTACCCGCTCAGTTGTGCAACGCGCGCCGCGCGGGGCGGCGCTTCGAATTCAGGCGCCGCGGTGCGCAAGCATCAGCTCGCCGAAATGGTCGAACAGCGGGCTCGCGTCGTGCGGCCCCGGGCTCGCTTCCGGGTGGCCCTGGAAACTGAACGCCGGCCGGTCGGTGCGATGGACGCCCTGCAGCGAGCCGTCGAAAAGCGAGCGGTGCGTGGCGCGCAGCGTGGCCGGCAGCGTCGCCTCGTCCGCGGCGAAGCCATGGTTCTGGCTGGTGATCAGCACCGTGCGGTCGTCGAGGTTCTGCACCGGATGGTTCGCGCCATGGTGGCCGAACTTCATCTTCATGGTGCGTGCGCCGCTCGCCAGCGCCAGCAGCTGGTGGCCGAGGCAGATGCCGAAGACGGGGGTGCCCGTCTCGACGATCTCGCGAATCGCCGCGATCGCGTAGTCGCAGGGCTCGGGATCGCCGGGGCCGTTCGACAGGAACACGCCGTCCGGGTGCATCGCCAGCACGGTCGCGGCGGGCGTCTGCGCGGGCACCACGGTGACCTCGCAGCCACGGTCGACCAGCATGCGCAGGATGTTGCGCTTCACGCCGTAGTCATAGGCCACCACCCTGAAGCGCGCGGGCGGCGCCGGCCGGAACCCCTCGCCCAGCGCCCACGAACCCTCGTTCCACGTGTAGGCCGCGGTGGTGCTCACCTCGCGGGCGAGGTCCATGCCCTGCAGGCCGGGAAAGGCGCGCGCCAGTTCGAGCGCCCGCGCCTCGTCGATCTCGCCGGCCATGATGCAGCCGTTCTGCGCGCCCTTCTCGCTCAGCAGGCGGGTCAGGCGGCGCGTGTCGATCTCGGCGATGCCCACCACGCCGCGCTCGTCGAGGTAATCGGAGAGGGTCTGCTCGCAGCGGAAGCTGCTGGCCGCCAGCGGCAGGTCGCGGATGATCAGGCCGGCGGCCCAGATCCGGTCGGACTCCTCGTCCTCGCCGTTCACGCCGGTGTTGCCGATGTGCGGATAGGTCAGCGTGACGATCTGGCGCGCGTAGGACGGGTCCGTCAGGATCTCCTGGTAACCCGTCATCGCGGTGTTGAACACGACTTCGCCCGCGCTCTCCCCGGGGGCCCCGATCGACACACCGCGGAACACACTGCCATCCTCAAGCGCGAGAACGGCCGGCCGACGCAGCTCGGTAGTCAATGGTTTCTCCTCGTATGATCGTGGCGGCATGGCCGCCCGGAACGGTCTTCGGGCACCCCGAAGTCGCGGCGAAGGCGCGCAGACAGCAGATTCAGGTCGCAAAAAAGCAAGGTGAAGGGCGTTCACCTCGCTCCTGATCGCTTCAGACGCCGTTTTCTCCGGAAGTTCGGGACAGGCCAACGGAAATCTGAGGGG
>CAYXJM010000387.1:0-3152 GCA_964465455.1 uncultured Klebsiella sp. | reverse complement strand
CACCTCGGTGTCGAGGTCCTGCGGCAGCATGCGCAGGATGTCGCCGAAGCGTGACAGGTGACCGGCCATGTTGCGCGCGTCCACGCTGACCGCCATGCGCGGGACGGTATTGCCGACGCTTTCCCTGGCCTGCTCGATCAGCTCGGGCAGCAGCAGCGCCGGCAGGTTGTCGACGCAGTAGAAACCCGCGTCCTCGAGCACGTGCAGGGCCGTGCTCTTGCCGGAGCCGGAGCGGCCGCTGACGATAACGAGCTTGGAGGGGGCCGGGGTGCCGTCCATCGCGGCGCGCTCAGGCTGCCTCGGCCTGCGCCCAGGCCGACAGCATCGCCGCGCGCAGCGATTCGCCGTCGCGGCAGGCGCGCAGCCTCTCGCGCAGCCCGCTCTCGCTGAACAGGCCCGCCAGGCGCGCCAGCAGGCGCAGGTGTTCGTCGGTCGCGCCTTCCGGCACGACGAGCGCGAACACGATGTCCACCGGGGCGTCGTCGATGGCCGCGAAATCCACCGGCCTCGCCAGCGTGACCAGCGCCGCCATCGGCGCGGGGCAGTCGGGCTGGCGGCAGTGCGGGATCGCGATGCCCTCGCCGATGCCGGTGCTGCCGAGGCGCTCGCGGGCATTGAGGCTCTCGCAGAGCCGGTCCTCGGCGTCCTTGCCGCGCGTGCCCGCGATCAGCCCCGCGATCGTCTCGAGCACCCGCTTCTTGCTCCCGCAGTCGGCCCCGCAGAGCACTCTCTGCGGCGCGAGCAGGGCCTCCAGGGTCGCGGTGCTCATGGCCGGTACCCGCAGGGGCTCAGCGTGGCGCGACGCCCTGATGGTGGTCCTGGCTCTTGCCCTTGTGCTTGTTCAGCTGGCGATCGAGCTTGTCGGTGAGCGCATCGATGGCCGCGTACATGTCCTCGGACTCCGCGGTGGCGAACAGCTCGGCGCCGGCCATGCGGATAGTGGCCTCCACTTTCTGGCGCAGCTTCTCCACGTTCAGCACCACGTCGGCGTGGGTGATGCGCGACTCGTGACGCTCCAGCCGCCCGAGCTTGTTCGCGACGTAGTCGCGCAGCGGGTCGGTGAGCTCGACGTGGTGGCCGGTGATGTTGATCTGCATGGGGTTCTCCTGCTGCGGGCGCGCCGGCCCGGTGTGATGTGTGCTGGTGTCGCCTGGCGCCGCCGCCGCGGCGGCGCCCTCAGACCAGCTGTTTCCTTTCGTTGGACGGAGCGATGCCGAGGGCCTCGCGGTACTTGGCGATCGTTCGCCTGGCCACGTTGATGCCCTGCTCCTCCAGTATCGACGCGATCTTGCTGTCGCTCAGCGGCTTGCGCGGATTCTCGGCGCTCACCAGCTTCCTGATGATAGCCCGTATCGCCACGGACGAGCATTCCCCGCCCGCCGCCGTGCTGACGTGGCTGGAGAAGAAGTACTTGAGCTCGAAAATCCCGCCCGGCGTGTGCATGTACTTCTGCGTGGTGACCCGCGAAATCGTCGACTCGTGCATGTTCACCGCGGTCGCCACGTCGTGCAGGATCATCGGCCGCATCGCCTCCGGTCCGTGCTCGAGGAATCCCTGCTGGCGCTCGACGATGCACCGCGCCACCTTGAGCAGGGTCTCGTTGCGGCTCTGCAGGCTCTTGATGAACCACTTGGCTTCCTGCAGGTTGTCGCGCAGGAAGACGTTGTCGGCGGAATTGTCGGCGCGCCGGATCATCGCCGCGTAGTAGGAGTTGACGCGCAGGCGCGGCGCGATCTCCGGGTTGAGCTCGACCAGCCAGCGGCCGTTGCGCTTGCTCACTATCACGTCCGGGACCACGTACTCGGGGGAGCCCGCGCTGATCACGCTGCCCGGGCGCGGGTTCAGCTGCTGGATGCAGTGGATCGCCGCCTTGAGCTCCGGCTCGCCGATGTGCAGCCGCCGCATCAGCGTCGCGTAGTCCTTGGCGCCCAGCAGCTGGATGTGCTTGTCGACGATCAGGCGCGCGTGGCGCACGGCCGGCTCGTCCGGGTCGAGCTGGCGCAGCTGGATCAGCAGGCACTCGCGCAGGTCGCGCGCGCCGACGCCCACCGGGTCGAAATGCTGGATGCGGTGCAGCACCGCCACGATCTCGTCGGTCTCGATGCCGCTCTCGGGAGCGAAGCTCTCGGCGATGTCCTCGACGCTCGCGCTGAGCATGCCGTCGGCGTCGATGGCGTCGATGATCGCCAGGGCGATCATGCGGTCGGTCTCCGACATCGGGGTCAGGTTGAGCTGCCACAGCAGGTGATCAGAGAGCGTGGAGGCCTCGGCGGTGTACTGCTCGAAGTCCTGGGGCTCGTCGCCGCTGCCGCCGGGGCCCGCGCTGCCGGTCTCGTAGATGTCGTCCCAGCTGGTATCGACGGCGAGGTCGGCGGGTATGGACTCCGCGGCCACGTCATCGACGGTGTCGGGGTCGGCGGCCTCGTTCTCCGATGAGCCGGGCGTCTCCTCCGGAAGCTCCTGCTGCGAGCTCGCCATGCCCGGCACGGCGTCGTCGGCCGGCGTGCTCTCGACCAGTTCGAGCAGCGGATTGCTGTCGAGGGCTTCCTGGATTTCCTGCTGCAGGTCGAGCGTCGACAGCTGGAGCAGCCGGATCGCCTGCTGCAACTGGGGCGTCATGGTCAGGTGCTGACCCAGTTTTAGCTGCAGCGACTGCTTCATGGGCGGAATGCGGAAATCCTGTCGGTGATGGCGGTCACCCGGGACGAACGACGGGCAAAGTCCAGTGTAGTCGCGGCGGCAGGACCATGCAACAGTCGAGCCAGCTTATGCCATTACATGCGGAACTGCTGCCCCAGATAGACCTCGCGGACCTTTTCGTTGGCCAGGATCGCGTCGGCGTCGCCCTCGGTGAGGATGTGGCCTTCGCCCACGATGTAGGCGCGCTCGCAGATGTCGAGGGTCTCGCGCACGTTGTGGTCGGTGATCAGCACGCCGATGCCGCGCGCCTGCAGGTGGCGCACGATGTCCTTGATGTCCTTCACCGATATCGGGTCGACGCCGGCGAAGGGCTCGTCGAGCAGGATGAACGACGGGTCGCCGGCGATGGCGCGCGCGATTTCCACCCGCCGCCGCTCGCCGCCCGACAGGGCCATGCCGCGCGCGTCGCTGAGGTGCGTGAGGTTGAATTCCTGCAGCAGTTCCTCGAGCTT
>CAYXJM010000386.1:0-3158 GCA_964465455.1 uncultured Klebsiella sp. | reverse complement strand
GCCCTTCTCGGGGTGCATCGCGAGCTGCACCTGCCCGGTCGGTTTCGTCCGCCACGGCTGCAGCGTGAGGCTCCCGGCGAGCGGGAAGGTCCAGCAGTCGGCGTCGCCCACGTCCCACACGAGACCCGTCTCGGGCACGTCCTCGCCGTTGATGGTGAGCCCGAGGATGCTCGCCGGCAGCGGGCGGCCGTTGCGGTAGGCCGCGAGCAGTTCGTCGCGGTGCAGCAGCTTGCCGCGCGGCACGCCGTTGGCGTCGATCAGGAACGCCTCGATCGAGCGCACCTCGGGGTGCGCGGCGAGGAAGGCTTCGGCTTCGGAGACATCGGCAAAGGACATGTCAGGACTCCCGGGCGCCGGGGATGGCGAGCAGTTCGGTCAGGGCATCGTCGAGCGTGGCGATCAGGCGGTCCACGTCGGCCGCCGTGGTGTCGGGGCAGCACAGCGTCATGTTGTGGAACGGCGTGATCAGGATGCCGCGGTTGATCAGGAAGAGGTGCAGCGCCATCTGCAGGCTGTCGTGGAAGGCCGCTTCCGCCTCGGCACCGTTGCGCGGCGTGCGCGGACAGAACTGGAATTCCGAGCGCGCGCCGAGCTCCGTGACCGACCACGCAAGCGAGTGCTTCGCGATCAGCGCGCGGAAGCCGTCCGCGAGCCGCGCCGCGAGCGGCAGCATGTGCGCATAGGCGGCCTCGGTCATCACCTGCTCCAGGTTCGCGCGCATGCAGTGCATCGCCAGCGCGTTCGCCGACAGCGTGGTGCCCATCCCGCTGTGACCGTGGCCGTGGCTCGCGCGGTTTGCGCCCTCGCGCGCGCGCTGCATGGCCTCGGCCATCTCCGCCGTGCAGCCGAACACCGAGCAGGGCACGCCGCCGGCGATCGGCTTGCCGAGCGTCAGGAAATCGGGCTCCAGGCCCCAGGCGCGCGTGCAGCCGCCGGGGCCGGTGGAGATCGTGTGCGTCTCGTCGATGACCAGCAGCGTGCCGTGGCGGCGCGTGAGCTCGCGCAGCGCCGGTATGAAGCCGGGCTCCGGCAGCACCATGCCGATATTCGTCATCGCCGGCTCGCACAGCACGGCGGCCACGTCCCCGGGCGCGAGGGCCGCTTCGAGTGCGGTGAGATCGTTGAAGGGCACGGCGCGGCTGGTCTTCGCGAGGTTGCGCACCTGTCCGATGAGCCCCGGGCGATGCACGGTGCGCCCCTCGCGCCAGCGCACCATCACGTCGTCCACGGTGCCGTGGTAGCAGCCGTCGAAGACCACCAGCACCTTGCGTTGCGTGATCGCGCGCGCCCAGCGCAGCACGAAGCGGTTGGCGTCGGTCGCGGTGGTCGCGACCTGCCAGAACGGCAGGCCGAAGCGCGCGGCGAGCAGTTCGCCGGCCACCACGGCGTCCTCGCCCGGCAGCATCGTGGTGAGGCCGTTGGCGCCCTGCTCGGCGATGGCGCGCGCGATGGCGGGCGGCGAGTGGCCGAACATGCTGCCGGTGTCGCCGAGACAGAAGTCCACGTACTCGTGGCCGTCGACGTCGTGGAAGCGCGCGCCGCGCGCGTGGCTCACGAACAGCGGGCACGGCGTGGACCAGTCCGCCATCCAGTGCATCGGCACGCCGCCGAAGAGCGAGCGGCGCGCGCGCTCGGCGAGCGCCACGGAGCGCGGGTTGGCTTCGAGGAAGCGCCGGCGTTCGCGGTCGGCGAAGGCCGCGACGGCCGCTTCGGCAATGCCGCTGACAGTCATGGGCAACGGGGTCCAGATCAAAAGTGCAGATGCTGTGGATGCGGCGCACGCCTGTCAAAGGGCGGCGGCTAACCCCAAATGGTTAGGCGCGCACCCCCGTCCCGGTCACGGGCGCGGCGCCGCGTGCGGCAGTTTTCCGCGTTGACAGCCCCCGGCCGCGTCCCTAGCCTTTCCTTAACAAACGTTAGGTAAGGAACTGGCATGGCCGAGCGTCCCGCGGTGCCCGACCGCGATACCCGCGAGCAGATCCTGCGCCGGGCGATCGCGCTGTTCGCCGACGCGGGCTACGCGGGCGTGTCGGTGCGCGACGTGGCGGCCGGGGTCGGGATCAGCGCGGCCGCCCTCTACCACCACTTTCCGGACAAGCAGGCGCTCTACCTCGCGGCCATGGAGTACGCGTTCGCGCGCAACGAGTCGGGGCTGGTCGCCGCGCTGCAGAGCGATCTGCCCCCGCTCGAGCGGCTCGAGCGCTTCGTCACGGGCTTCGCGAGCCTGGTGGCGCGCGACGGCGAGTTCCGCAAGCTGGTGCTGCGCGAACTGCTGGACGGCGACGACGCGCGCCTCGCACTGCTGGCGGAGCACGTCTTCCGCCAGCCGCACGCGGCGATCGTCGCGCTCGCACGCGATCTGGCCACCGACCTCGATCCGTACATGCTGGCCGATTCCGTGATCGGCCTGCTGCTGTTCAACTCCAGCACCGCGCTGCTGAGGCGCCACCTGGCGGGACGCACGACGCCGCCGGAGAGCCCCGGGGACATCGCCCGCCACGTGATGACCTTGCTGACGCGCGCCTTCGCCCACCAGGATTCCCCGTGATGCAACGCCCGCTTGCCCTGATCCCCGCGCTGTGCCTCGCGCTCGCCCTCGGCGCGGGCTGCTCGCCCGACGGGCCCGCGACCGAGGCGGTGAAGCCCGGCACGCTGGTCAGCGTGACGCAGGCCGGCACCCGCGACGTGCCGGTGCTGCTGCGCTCCATCGGGCGCCTCGAGAGCCGCGCCGCGCCGCTGGTGGCCGCCGAGATCGACGGCCGCGTGCTGAAGCTCGCGGTCGACGAGGGCGAGGAGGTCGCGGCCGGCGCCACGCTGGCCGAGCTCGACGCGACCTCGATCACGCTGGAAGTGCGGGCCGCGCGCGCCGAGCTCGGGCGCATCGGGGCGCTGCTCGCCAACGAGGAACGGCGCGTGGAACGGTTCCGCACGCTGGCCGACAGGGAGCTGATCGCGCGCGAGCAGCTCGACGACGCCGAGGCGCAGCTCGCGGTGCTGCGCGCGCAGCGCGACGCCGTCGAGGCGAAGCTGCGCATCGTCGAGGACCAGCTGGCGAAGACCGTGATCCGCGCGCCGCTAGCCGGGCGCATCCAGAAGCGCCTGGTCTCGGTGGGCGACTTCGTGAAGCGCGGCAGCCCGTTGTTCGAGATCGCGACCAG
>CAYXJM010000385.1:0-3163 GCA_964465455.1 uncultured Klebsiella sp. | reverse complement strand
GGGCGCGGCCCTCTACTTCGCCTCGGCGGCGTCGAGCTACACCACGGGCGCCATCATCACCGTCGACGGGGGCGTGATGCCCTGAGCACCGCCTTGCGTCCCCGCCGCCCCCGGGCCGGGCCGACCCGCGCGCGGTGATCGGCGTGGTGGCACCGGGTGCCCGCCGCCGGGTGCGGCGAGAGACATCAGATCCCCAGCAGGTTGTCGCGCTGCCCCATCATCACCTCCGCGCTGTAGCCGAAGTCGACGGGCACGTTCAGCCCGCTCACGAACCCCGCCAGCCGGCTGTTCAGGAGTACCAGCGCCGCGCCCATCTCGTGCGGCTCGGCGAAGCGGCCGTTGGCGGGACAGAACAGGCTGATGGCGTCCGCGGGCACGGTCTGCGTGAGCTGGTCCATGAACGCGGTCGCGGTGGGCGAAGGGCTGATGCAGTTGATGCGGATGTCACGCCGCGCGAGCTCGCCGGCCCGGCTCATCGTGTAGACGATCAGGCACTGCTTCGAGAACGCGTAGGCGTCTGCGTTCAGTTCGGGAGACGCCGCGAGCCAGGCCGCGGCGGCGTCGAAACCCTCCAGCGCGAGGAATTGCCGGACCGTCGCGAGATTGCTCTTCCAGCCCATGCCCGCGGTGGAGGCAATCGAAGCGATGGCGCCGCCCCGGGCGATGCGCGGGGCCAGCGCCTCGCTCAGATGCCTCAGGCCCACGAAGTTGATCATCACGGTGTCGACGGCCGGGCACGGCGGGTGCGGCACTCCGGCGCAATTGAACAGGGCGTGGATCTCGCCGGGCAGGCGCGGCAGCGCCGCATCGATCGACGCCTTGTCCTTCATGTCGGTCCGGAGCGCCTGCGCGACCGGCACCCTGACCTCGCCGATGTCCAGCGCGTGCACCTCGGCGCCCAGTTCCACCAAGAGCCGTGCCGCCGCCTCGCCCATGCCGGAGGCGGCACCGGTGATCACGACCTTGCGTCCCTCGTAGCCCAGCACGTCGTTCATCTCGTCTCCCTTGTTGCAGCGGGCGCCTGCCGTTGCACGGCGCCGGTTTCGTTCACAGCCAGCGCCAGCGTCGACGGCGCCGCGTCGAGCACGGGCGCCAGCGTCGGTATCAGCGCGCCGAGCAGTCGCACCGGCAGGCCGCTGGTGAACTCGTACTGCGCGGCCTGCGCGCCGGGCACGAAGGCCGTGATGGTGCCGAAGAAGCGATCGTCGATCATGAACACGAAGGTCGCGACGCGGTTCACCACTCGCGATTCGATCAGCCGCCCGGGCGCCGCGTACACCTCGAAGCGGTGGTCGCCGGTGCCGGTCTTGCCGCCAACCAGGTGAGTGGTGCCGTCGGGGCGCACCAGCTGCGGCAGCAGCGCGCGCGCGGTACCCTCCCCGACCACGTCGAGCAGCGCCGTGCGCACGGTATCGGCGACCTCGGGATGCAGCACGCGCTTGCCCTCGGCGGGCGCCGCCGCGTACTCGACCTCGTAGGGCGTGCCGGCGGCGAAGTGCAGCCCGGTGACGAGGCGCGAGGGATAGCGCACCCCGCCCTGCACGATGGTGCCCATGAGCTCGGCCAGCGCCGCCGGGCGGTCGCCCGAGCTGCCGATCGCGGTGGCGAGCGAGGGAGTCAGCGAGGCGAACGGATAGCCGAGGCGCTGCCATTGCCGGTGCAGCTGCTGGAACGCCTCGATCTCCAGCAGGTCGAGGATGCGCCGGTCCTGCGCGCGCCGCCGGCTGGTCTTCATCAGCCAGCCGTAGACTTCCTGGCGCACCTCGGTGCCCGCCGCGAGCACCTCGTCGCGCGTGGCGCCCGGGTTGCGCTGCAGGTAATCGATCAGCCACAGCTCGAGCGGGTGAACGCGCGCGAGGTAGCCGCGGTCGTTCAGGTTGAACTTCTCCGGCGGGTAGCGGCGGAAGAGTTCCTCGCGCGCCTCCGCCGTGAACTGTTCGTCCGGCACGTAGCGCGCGAGCCACGGCGCGAGATCCTGCGCCTGCATCTGCGGCCACACCGAGCGCATCGCCACGACCACCGCGCGCGGTGTCACGCGCACGCCGTCGAGCAGCGTGACCAGCGCCTCGTCGCGGCTCTTGCCGTGGTACTTCTGGTAGAAGCGGCGCAGGAAGACGCTGCCCTCGCGGTCGGCGAAGCGCCTGAGGTACTCGCCGCGCCCCGGATCGGCGCCGTTCTCGAGCAGGCGCGCGGTGGTCGACGGCGCGCGGTACATGTAGTGGTCCACGATCTCGCGCATCATGCGGATGAACACCAGGTTCACCGAGCGGCGCGTCGCCTCGCTCACGGTCATCACGGCGTTGTTGTCGCGACTCTCGAAGTTGGCGAAGCGGTGCGCGCCGCCGCCGGTGTAGAAGGTCTGCGCGGTGCTCGCGGAGTAGCGCCGCTGCATCGCGGCAGCCAGCGTGTCGGCGAGGCTCGCGCCCGGATTGGCGCCGAGGTAATCGAGCACCCAGGCGCTCAGCCGGTCGCGCGGGTGGAGCTCTGCGCGTGCGCGCGCCAGGTCCGGCGCGGCGAGGCTGCGCGCGTGGACGTCGGCGATCAGTTCGAGCCAGCTCACCAGCGTGCGCAGCTTCGCGGTGGAGCCGAGGTCGAGCTTGGCGCCGGCGTTGATGTCGAGCGGCTGGTCGAGGTTGTCGGCGTTGATGCGCAGGTGGTTCACGCCCTCGCCGCGCTCGTAGAGCGTCAGGCTGTAGACCACCTTCGACGGGTCGCTGGCGCGCAGCAGGCGCGCACCCGTCAGCCCGAGCTCCTCGATGCGCGCCGGGTCGGCGAGTCCGCGCAGGAAGGCCGTGACCTCCCGCTGCACGCTCGAGTCGAGCGTCGTGCGCGCCGTGAGATCGAGCCGGTCGAGCTCGTAGAGGCTGCCCACGCCGAGCAGCGGGAGCAGCTGGGTGCGGGCCAGGTTCACGCCCTTCTGCCGCGTGAAGTCGATGACCGGCGAGGCGTCGGCGCGCGCGCGCAGCACGAGCGGCGTCGCCTCGGCCGCGGCGGCCAGTTCTGCCGGGATAACGCCCTCGCGCGCCATGCGCCGCAAGTGGCTGTCGGCGAGTTCGCCCAGCGACGCGGCGTCGCGCAGATAGTGGGTGGGCCGGCGCACCGCGAGGATCAGCGCGAGCACCTGCTTGTAGTAGCGCGCGCGCTCGGCGAGCGGCGCCGCCGG
>CAYXJM010000384.1:0-3173 GCA_964465455.1 uncultured Klebsiella sp. | reverse complement strand
GGATGTCGTAGGCCTGCAGGCCGCCCTCGATCACGAGGTCGATGTGCCCGAGCGCGAGCAGGCAGTAGGAGTAGCAGTCGCCGCCGTAGCGCATCAGGCGGCAGCGTGCGGCGACGTGCTCGAAGGCCGCGAGCTGCTCCGCGTCCGGGAATATCGACGGGTGCGTGCAGTAGAGGATGGCGTCGGCGAGGCGCGCGGTCGCGCGCGTCTGCAGGCGGCGCCGCTCGCCACGCCGCAGCCACCACCCCCCGGCGGCGGACCCGCTGAAGGTCTCCTCGAGGTAGGGCTGGTGCACCAGCCCGCCGACGCAGCGGCCCGCGTCGCGCAGTCCGAGCAGGATGCCCCAGGCGGGCACGCCGCTGATGAACGCCCGCGTGCCGTCGATCGGGTCGATGATCCAGCTCCAGCGCGAGGCGCCGTCGACGGCGCCGTGCTCCTCGCCGACGATGCCGTGATCGGGGAAGCGCGCGCGGATGCGCTCGACCAGGAAGGACTCGACCTCGCGATCGGCGATCGTGACGGGATCGAAGCGGCCGTCCGCGAGCTTGTTCGCCACGTCGAGCGGCTGGCGGAAGTGGCCGAGCGCGATGCGGCCGGCCTCCTGCAGCAGTTCTTCGGCAAAGGCCAGCGCGGCGCCGACATCGGTGTGGTTCAACGGGATTCCTCCTCGGGTCCGCGCAGTGCGCCGCGCCACAGCAGCCACTGCGCCAGGTAGTAACTCAGCATGATCACGAGGCCCGCCTGCGGCAGCGGCGCCACGAACCGGTTCAGCGCGATCGTGGCGTCGGAAAACGCGAACGCGAGCGCGCCGGCGAAGAGCAGCAGCGGGCGGTCCGCGAGCGCCGCGCCGGTGACCATCGCGGTGATCGCGAGCATGTAGAGCGTGACCGGCACGGCCATCGTGCCGGCGCCCGGCAGCACCAGCCAGGCGAGCAGGGCGGCCACCGGCAGCCAGGCGAGCGCCAGCAGGCGCCGGCGCCGATCGCGGGAGCGGTGGCGCCAGAACAGCTGCGCGTAGGCGAGTTGCGCGAGCAGGAAGCTGCCGAGGCCGGCGACGAACAGGTCGCCGCGCACGCCGTTCATGCCGAGCAGCCAGTCGCCGAGCGCGGAGAACAGCAGCGCCGCCACCATCCCGCGCCGCCACGCGCCGCGCATGAGCCGCACGCTCGCCGCCGCGAGCAGCAGCACCGGCAGCATCTTCACGACGGCGCCGGTCGCGCTGTCGTTGTAGCCGAAGGCGAGCAGGTACGCGACCGCGCCCAGCGCGTAGGCCGCGGTGACGGCGGCGATCACCCCTTCAGGGCTTCCGCCAGCAGCGGGCTCACGCGCTGGTGCCACGGCGCGGCGCGCTCGATCTGCGCCGCGAGGCGGATCAGCGTCTTCTCGTCGCCGTAGCGCGCCGCGAAGTGCGTGCCGACCGGGATGCCTGCGGCGTTCCAGTGCAACGGCAGCGTCATCGCCGGCTGGCCGGTCGCGTTGAAGATCGCGCTGAAGTCGCTGTAGCCCACGGCCTTCTTGTAGAACTCCTCGGTCGGCATCACCAGCGTGACGTCGTCGACCTTCCACGGCGCGCGCGGTGCCATCGGCATCAGCAGCACGTCGATGTCCTGCATGAAGGTGTTCATCGTGAAGCCGAGGCGCTGCACGGCCTGGCGCGCGGACTCGTAGTCGAGCGCGCTGATGGACGGCGCCATCTTGTAGTAGCCGAGCACCACTGGCTCGAGGTCGTCCGGGCCCGGCTCGCGGCCGAGCTCGCGCGCGCGGTCGCGTATCTGCGAGCACACGCCGACGATGCTGAGGGAGCCGAAGCTCTCCATCAGCTTCGCGAACGGCTCGGGCAACACCGCCTCGCGCACCTCGTGGCCGAGCGAGCGGCAGAGCGCCGCGGCCTTGCTCACGGCGTCGAGGTTGTCCTGGTGCACCGGAGTGCCGATGGGCGAGGCCGTGATCAGCCCGATGCGGAGCTTGCCGGGCTCGCGCGCGAGCTCGTTCACGTAGCTGTCGGACGGCGCGGGCGGCCAGTAGGCGGCGCCCGGCTCCGGGCCCTGGGTCAGGTCGAGCAGCAGCGCGGTGTCGCGCACCGAGCGCGAGACCACGTGTCCGCAGGAGAGTCCCGACCAGCCTTCGCTCTTGTCCGGGCCGAGCGGGGTGCGCGAGCGCGTCGGCTTCAGCCCCACGAGGCCGCACATCGCGGCGGGGAAGCGGATCGAGCCGCCACCGTCGGTGGCGTGCGCCGCCGGCACGATGCCCGCGGCCACCGCCGCCGCCGAGCCGCCCGAGCTGCCGCCGGCCGAGTACTCCGGGTTCCACGGGTTGCGCGTCTTGCCCCACAGCGTCGAGACGGTGTTGGGAATCTGGCCGAACTCCGGCGATGCCGATTTTCCGAAGATGTTCAGGCCCGCGGCCTGGTAACGCTGCACCACGGTGCTGGTACGGGCGGCGACGCGATCGGCGAAGAAGCGCGAACCGTTGCTGGTGATGGTGCCCTGCAGATACACGCCGAGGTCCTTGAGCAGGAAGGGCACGCCGGCGAGCGGCGAGTTCGGGTCGATGGACTTCAGCGCTGCACGCGCCTCGTCGTAGTGTTTCAGGCAGACCGCGTTGATGCTGCCGTTCACCGCCTCGGTGCGCGCGATCGCGAGCTCCAGCAGCTCGGCGGCCGAGACCTCGCCGCGCTTGACCAGCGCCGCGAGACCCATGGCATCGTGCGCCACGTAGTCGCGGATAGCCATCCTCGAGGTGCCGGCCGCGGAGGCACCGGGCGGGAACAGCGCGGCGCCCGCGGCCAGCGTCGCGGCACCCTGCACGAAGTCGCGGCGGGTCAGGGTGTTGTGCTTATCGGTCATGAGATACTCCAAAACGTTGCAGGTGAAAGTCGGTGTTGCCGAACAGGGTCTCGATCGCCGTGAGGCGCTTGAAGTAGTGGCCGACGTCGAGTTCGTCGGTGACGCCGATGCCGCCGTGCAGCTGGATCGCTTCCTGTCCGAGGCGGCGCATCGCGCGACCGATGCGGCTCTTCGCCGCCGACACCGGGCGCGTGAGCACCTCGCCGGCCTCGGCCGTCATCAGCGCCATCATCAGGATCGAGCGCGACTGCTCCAGCTCGATGAACATCTCCGCCATGCGGTGCTGCAGCGCCTGGAAGGAGGCGATCGCCACGCCGAATTGCCTGC
>CAYXJM010000383.1:0-3173 GCA_964465455.1 uncultured Klebsiella sp. | reverse complement strand
GTGCTCGGCTGGCGCGCGCAGCCCGACCAGTGCCACTACGCGGCGGCCAAGGCCGGCGTGATGGCGCTGACGCGCTGCGCCGCGATGGAGGCCGCGCCGTTCGGCATCCGCATCAACGCGGTCTCGCCCTCGCTCGCGATGCACGACTTCCTGAAGAAGACCACGCCGGTGGAACTGCTGAAGCAGCTCGAGGCGAAGGAAGCCTTCGGCCGCGGCGCCGAGGTGTGGGAAGTGGCGAACGTGATGGTCTTCCTCGCCAGCGACTACGCGAGCTACATGACCGGCGAAGTGGTCGCGGTCAGCAGCCAGCACGCCTGAGCGGCGGAAGCGCTCAATCCCGCATCGTGTACTGCTGCAACGCGCCGAAGCCGCGCTGGTCGATGCGATCGATCCGCGCGTCGAGCGGCGGGTGCGTCTTGTAGAGTTCGGCCAGCAGCGCCGAGTCGCTGCCGAGCGCGGTCAGCTTCTGCAGCAGTGAATACAGCGCGAGCGGGTTCATGCCTGCGCGCGCGAGGTAGTACTCGGCGCCCTCGTCGGCGCGGTACTCCGCCTCGCGATCCAGCGCGGTCAGCATGATGGTCGCGCCGTGCTTCTCGGCGTAGCTCCTGGCGTAACTGGCGGCGGGGCTGCCGTTGCCGACGTTCACCTTGCTCATCGCCAGGTCCTTGCCGGCGCTCGCCAGCTCCTGCTTGCGGATCACGTCGTAGTGGTCGCGCTGCACGCAGTGGCTGATCTCGTGGCCGAGTGCGGCCGCGAGCTCGCTGTCGGAGGACAGCAGCTGGTACAGCCCGCGCGTCAGCAGGATGAAGCCGCCCGGGGCCGCGAAGGCGTTGACCTCGGGGGTGTCGATGACGCCGAAGGTCCACGGCAGGTCGGGCCTGCTGGTCTGCGCGGCGACCCAGCGTCCGACCACGTTGACGCGCCGCTGTGCCCCGGCGTCGTCCCACAGCGGGCGCGCGCCGAGGATCCGGCCGGCGATTTCGGGGCCGAGCGCGAGTTCCTCGTCGGCGAGCTCGCGTTCGGACTTGGGGATCAGCTTCGTGGCGCCGCCCAGCATCGAACCGAGGCCGCTGCCGAGCCCGCCGCCCAGCGAGCCGAGCAGGCCGCCCACGGCCTTCACGGCCTCGGCCTTCGCCGCGGCCGGCTGCTCCGCCGGATCGGCGACGCGGGCCTCGGCCTCGTCGGCCCAGGGCACGGCGGTCGCGTGCCAGCCCTGTCCGCCGGCATAGCTGGCGGCCGCGCTGCCATCGGCACGCTGCGAGGTCATCGCCTCCAGCTGCGTCGCATCGAAGGCCGCGGACTTGAGGTCGCTCTCGTCGATGCCGCGCACCCCGGCGGTTTCGGTGACCCGGCCGAGGCCGGCCTTGCCGGTCAGCAGCACGCGCACGTTGGCGTCGCCGGACTCGGCGCCGGCGTAGGCCAGGCGCACGTCGTTCACGCGCACGTAGCCGGGTTTTCCGGCGGGCATCTGCAACTGGTACCACAGCCCCTGTTGCGCCGAGATCGACACCCTGGCGTCGCGGTGCAGGGTCGCGAGCCTCGGCGCGTCGAGCACGGGCTGCGCCAGCACGTCCACGGACGGCTTGTGCACGACGGCGGGCATTTCGGCGGCAGTCGCGCCCGTCACCACAAGCGCCGACGCGATCAGGGCGATCCCTAAGACGCGCATCACGTTCCTCCTGAAGAAGACCCCGTTCCGGCGGCAATCGCGCCGCGCTGCGTCAGCGGCCACTCGGTCGGGGAGGCCAGCACCCGCCCGAGCAGTTCGCGCAGCCGCAGCCGCTCGTCCTGCCCGCACGCGCCGACGCCGTCGTCGATCCGCGCGCAGGCGAATGCCAGCAGCACGCTGCCGTCGTCGGGCAGCCGCTCGTCGTACTCGGCGAGCTCCCGCTCGAGCCGCTGCAGGTCCCCGAGCGCCGCGCGGCGCGCCTCGGCCGCCTCCGTCCCGTGCCACACGAGGATCATCGTATCGCTCAGCGCGTCGTGCAGCCAGCTCTTGCGCTCGACCACGCCCTCCAGCATCACCGCGTCGCTGCCGGCGTAGAGGAAGCGCCGCAGCCGGCGCTGGTACTCGCGCTGGCGCCGCGCCGCGGAGGCGTCGTCGAGCTGCGCATCGGGCACGAAGCGCAGGCGCGCCACGGCCAGCCAGCGATCCTGGTCCGGCACGAATTCCGGCAGGAAGTCGCCGTTGCCCACCGCGCGTCCGCGCTGTATCCCGGCGTACGCGCGACAGAAGCCGAAGATGAGGCTGACGAAGCCGACGCTGGCGAAGATGTCGAAGAAGAAGCCGAAGAACGTGAGCCCGACGAAGGCGGTGCCCAGCAGTGCGGCGTTGACGGCGACGAAGACCGAGTCGATGTCCGGAGCCGGTTCGCCGCGGTGAAAGGCGAAAGCGGTGAGCAGCGTCAGCAGCGTGGCAATGACGTACTTCAGCCAGCCGGGCGGCGAGTGGATCGCGCTGCCGGCGACCAGGGCCTCGGTGGCTTCGGCGAGGACCTCGACGCCCGGCATCACCGGGTCGACCGGCGTCGGCTTGGCGTCGTTCAGGCCCGAGGCGGTGTAGCCGACGAGCGCCACGCGTCCGTTCAGCGCCGGCAAGGGAGTCCCGGGGGCCCGGCACACGGCCGCACCGTCGCTCAGCAGGTCGGCCGCGCTGACGTGAGGCAGGCGCGTGTCCTGGCGCCAGTTCGGTCGCACCGTGGCGGCGGGTGCATGCGCCGCCTCTGGCATCACCGCCGTCGCCAGGCGCAGCGCCAGCGAGGGCAGGGCCCAGTCGCCGAGGGTCTCGCGCAGCGGAATGTCGCGCAACACCCCGTCGTTGTTGCGCGTGACGTTGGCGACCGCGCTGTAGCGGGCCATGGCCTCGCCGTAGGGCAGCAGCAGCGCGACCGCCGGGTCGTCGCGCGGGGGCTCCGCCAGCGCGAACGCCGCCGGGGCCCGCGAGGCCCGCAGCGGCGAACTCGCGTCGTAATCGGGGTGCAGTCGCGTCGAGGCGAACACGAAGCGGCCGGCGCCGCCCGCGGCCATGGCTTCCAGCGTCTGGTCGCCCACGGGGTCGTCCTGCGAGGGATCGGCGAACAGCACGTCGTAGCCGACCGCGCGCACGCCGGCGCGATCGAGCTGGTCGAGCAGGTCGGCGTGGCGTTGCCGGCTCCACGGCCAGCCGCCTTCGC
>CAYXJM010000382.1:0-3205 GCA_964465455.1 uncultured Klebsiella sp. | reverse complement strand
CCGGTGATGCGCTCGCCGCAGGACAGGCTGTCACACGGGCCGGCGTAGATAGCGCGGCACAAGACGAGGATCGTGTCGCGATCGTAGTCGCGCTTCATGTAGGGCAGGCAGATTCCGTAGCGCACCGTGATTCTCCGCTGTGTCGGGGATGCGCGGGATGTTACGCCACGGCCTGCGGCCTGTCTGCCTCAGCCCGCGGCGCGCGCGCGCCGCTCGCGCTGCTCGCGCAGCCCCTGCAGGAACTGGCCCTGGCGGCGCAGGATGAAGCGGATCAGCAGTTCCTGGTCGTCGGGGCTCATGCCGGCAAAATCCAGCTGCAGCTGGTAGCCGCCGTTCGCCGCGTCGCGGCAGCGCACCACGCGCGCCGGCATCCTGAGGCGCGCGTCCTCGGGCGGCAGCAGCAGGTCGACCTGCAGCGTTTCGCCGCTGTCGTAGCGCTCGGCGCTGCGCAGCCCGATGCCGCAGGCGCTGATGCTGACCTCGTGCTCGACGAGCTCCTCGGCGGCGCGCGGCGCCTCGAGCTGCCCCAGCCGCTCGATCGCGTAGTCGAGCTTGCGGTTCAGCAGCTCGGCCAGCTCGCTCACCGCCGGCGCCTGCACGCGCGCCGCGGCGATGATCGCGGCGATGCCGCGATCGATCCCCGCGAGGAACTCGTCGGCCCGCGGCGCGACCCCGGTCGCGGCGCGCTCGCCCGCGGGCGCGGCGCGGCGCACCGCGAGCCGCAGCCGGTCGTCGATGCGAAAGAATCGCCGGCGCTCCACGCCGCTCCGCTTCTCGATCACCTGCACGCCTCCTGCTCAGCGCGTCTCGCCCGCCTGCGCCGGCGCGGACTCGTCCAGCCCCAGCGAGCGGTAGTATGCGGGATCCGCGCTCTTCAGCACATCGAGCTGCTCGCGCATGCGCGCGTCGATGCCCTGGTCGATCACGATCTCGACGCGGCGGTTGCGCGCACGCCCCTCGGGCGTGCCGTTGCCGGTGAGCGGACGAGTGTCGGCGAAGCCCGTGACCGACAGGCGGCGCGGGTCCAGCACGCCGCCCTCGAGCAGCGGCTCGGCGACCGACACCGCGCGCGCCGAAGACAGCTCCCAGTTGGAGCGGAAACGCGCGGTGCCGATCGGCACGTCGTCGGTGTGGCCCTGCACCGCGATCGCGCCCTGCTGCGCGGCCAGCACGTCGCGGAACTGGCGCATCAGCACCTGGTATTCGGGCTTCAGCTCCGCCGAACCGGAGGCAAAGGAACCGCGTTCGCGGATGCGCACCACGATGCGGCGCCCGTGGGTCTCGATCTCCACCTCGCCGCGGGCGATCTCGGCCGTGAGCTTGTCGGCCAGCGCGGCGGCGTCGGCCTGCGTGGCGCGGATCTGCGCCTCGACCTGGCGCTTCATCTGCTCCGTGAGCTCGAGCGCGGCCTCGTCGGGCGGGGTGTCCGGCTGCCCGTCGCCGTGCTGGTAGATCTCGCTGATCGGCGTCGGCCGCGGCACGCCGGGCGAGAACTCCTGCGCGATGACGCTGGTGCCCATCGGTACGCTCTCCGCCGCGATCCGGCGCTGCACGCCGAAGGCCTGCGCCATGGAACCGGCGATCTGCTGGTAGCGCTTGATGTCCATCTCGGCGAAGGTCAGCAGCAGCACGAAGAAGCACATCAGCAGCGTCATCATGTCGGCGAACGTCGGCATCCACGCCGGGACCGTGATCCCGGAGTCGCTGCGCCGCCCGTCGTCGCCGTCCATGCGCGCCCCGCCTCAGGCCGCCGCGGGGCGCCGGCCTTCGGGCAGGTAACGCTCGAGCAGGCCCTGGATGAGGCGCGGGTTCTGCCCGGCCTGGATCGCGAGCAGGCCGTCGACCACCAGCGCGCGCTGCATCGCCTCCTCGCTGCCCCGCAGCTTCAGCTTGTCGGCGATGGGCATGCAGACGACGTTGGCGAGCAGGGAACCGTAGAGCGTGGTGAGCAGCGCGACGGCCATCGCCGGGCCGATCGACTTCGGATCGTCCATGTTCGCGAGCATCTGCACCAGCCCGACCAGGGTGCCGATCATCCCCATGGCCGGCCCCACGTCGGCCATCGCGACGAAGATGCGCTGGCCCCATTCGTGGCGCTCCATCGCCAGCCTGCGGTCCTTCGACAGCACGGCCTGCACGTGCTCGGCGTCGTGGCCGTCGATCAGCAGGCGCAGCCCGTCGGCGAGGAAGCGGTTCGCGACCGGCTGCTCCTCCAGCGCCAGCAGCCCGCCGCGGCGCGCCAGCACGGCCAGCTCGACGATGCGCCCGATCAGTTCCTCCGGCGCCTCGGACCGGGCGAGGAACGCCTTGCCCGCCACCTTGAAGGCGCCGGTGAACTGCTCCATGCCGAACTTGCTCATCACGACGAAGACCGTGCCGCCGAGCACGATCAGGAACGAGGGCGCGTCGAGGAACATCGCCGGATCGCCGCCGAGGAAGATCGCGGCCATGATGATGACCATGGCCCCGAGCAGGCCGATTACCGTCGCCAGATCCACGCCGAGCTCCCCGATGCAACGCACTGCCTGCATTCTAGCCGCCTTTGCGCTGGTCGCCTTTGCGGGCGCATTGATTTGTCGCGGGCCTCCCGCTACTGTCGCGCCGGTCCAACCCGCACAGGCCGCACCACCGTGTCAGCACCGCGCAAGCCCCTGAATTTCGAGAAATCGCTCGCCGACCTGGAGGCGCTGGTGGAGCGCCTCGAGGACGGGGAGTTGAGCCTCGAGGAATCGCTGAAGGCCTTCGAGACGGGCATCCGGCTGACCCAGCAGTGCCAGCAGGCGCTCGCCCAGGCGCAGCAGCGCGTGCAGCTGCTCGCGGTGCAGGACGGCGAGGTGCGCGCCACGCCGTTCGCCGGGCCGGACGATGCCGACGACGCGGACGAGGACGAGGACGGCGATGCCTGAGGCGCGGGCCGGCAGCGACGCGGAGCTCGAGGGCTACCGCCGGCGCGCCGAGACGGCGCTGGCGGCGCTGTTCGACGGCGAGGCCGTCGGCCGCGCCGACCCGCGCCTGCACGAGGCGATGCGCTACAGCCTGCTCGCCGGCGGCAAGCGGCTGCGACCGGTGCTGCTCTACGCCGCCGCGGCGGCGGTCGGCGGCAGCCGTGCCAGTGCCGCCGACACCGACCGCGCGGCCTGCGCGATCGAGTGTATCCACACCTACTCGCGGATTCACGACGGCCCGCCCGCGGTGGACGGCGACG
>CAYXJM010000381.1:0-3205 GCA_964465455.1 uncultured Klebsiella sp. | reverse complement strand
GTGAACGGCATCAAGGAGATGCGTATCGCCTTCGATCCCGTGCCAGCGCCCTGAAGCGGGGCGGGCCGCGGCGACGCCCGCATCCGGGGCGGGCGGGGGGGCGCGGAAAAACCGAGCTTTATCGGATTGGTGCCGCCGGGTTCCGCGGGCCGGCGTGCATCACGATGATCCGCAAGGACTTTTTTCGGCCGGCACGGCGCCGCGCCGGATGCCAAACCGAGTAGCCAAAGGCGTGACGGATCGGCTCCAATGCGTGCATGAGCACCAGCAATCCCCCCGGACGCCGCGGCGGCCAGGCGCCGCGAAAGCCCCGCCAGTCCCGGGCCGAGCTCACGCGCGCGGCAATCCGCGAGGCGACGCTGCGGATCCTGCGTGACGAGGGGGCAGGGCGGCTCACGACCAACCGCATCGCGGAGGTCGCGGGCGTCAGCATCGGCAGCCTCTATCACCACTACGCCGACAAGCACGCCATCGCGGCCGACATCTGCGATGCGCTCCTGCTCGCGGATCTCGACAAGCTGGAAGAGTACACGCGCCGGACAGTGTCGATGGCGCGGATATCGCTCGACGACACCCTGTATTTCTTCATCGAGGAGATGGTCGCGAGACACCGGACGCTCTACCGCCAGCTGCGCAATTTCTACCTGGACATCCACTGGCGCTACGATCTCGAGCGCTGGATGGCCGAGCACCGGCCGGAACGCATCAGCACCGCCGAGTGGCTGCCGGCAATCTTCGCGCGGCACCGCGCCGAACTCGCGCCGCGCGACTTCGCGCTCGCCGCGACGATGGTCGTCAACGCGATCAGCGGCACGATCCACGCGACGCTGGACGCCAGCCCGGAGCTGATCCTCGAGGACCGCTTCTGCGCCGAGCTGCACGCGCTCGTGCTCGCCTACCTGAAATCACCCGCCCCGGCCAGCCGGGGCTGATCGCGAGAGCGCCATGTTCTACTACTTCGACTTCCGCACCTGGTTCACGTTGATCCGTCTCGCCGCCCGCGAGCCCAACCCGCGTCAGCGCCGCGGGCTCATGAAGCTGCTGCTGCTGATCGTGCCGCTGCGGGCGCTCGCGCACACGGTCTTCTTCTTCCTCGACGGGATCCTGTTCCCCGGGCTGTGGCGCGTGAAGGTGAAGGAGCCCGTCTTCGTGGTCGGCCACGCCCGCAGCGGCACCACGCTCGCGCACCGCCTGCTCTGCGGCGACGAACGCTTCTCGACCTTCCGCTACTACGAGCTGCTGCTGCCCTCGCTGACCGAGAAGAAGCTGGTGCGCGCGGGCGCCTGGCTCGACCGCACGCTGTTCGGCAGGCGGATCGAGAAGCGCCTGCAGGCCTGGGAAGCGCGCAAGTTCGGCCCGACCCAGCACATCCACAAGATGGGGCTCACGATTCCCGAGGAGGACGACCTGATCTTCCAGAGCTCGTGCGCCTCGGGTTTCTGGATGACCAAGCTGCCGTACATGGGCGAGCTCGACTTCTTCCACGTCGACCGGCGTCCGGCGGCGAGCCGCCGGCGGCTCATGGGCTTCTACCGCGAGTGCGTGCGCCGCCAGCTGTACCTGAACGGCAGCGAGCGCATCCACATCAGCAAGAACCCGACCTGGTGCGGCCGCGTCGAGACGCTGATCGAGATCTTTCCCGACGCGCGCTTCGTGATCCCGTACCGCAATCCCTACGAAACGATCCCCAGCCTGCTGAAGCTCATGCACGTGAGCTGGAAGCGCGGCGGCAACATGGACCAGGCGAAGATCCGCGAGTCGACGCGCGTGATGACGGACCTCTCCTACGAGCACTACCTGCTGCCCGAGGAGGTGCTCGCGCGCCATCCCGCGACGCGCCGCGCGATCATCGACTATCGCGAGCTGGTGAGCGCCCCGCGCGCGACGATCGAAAAGGTCTACGCCGATCTGGGCATCGCGCTCACGCCGCAGATGAGCGCCTTCCTCGCCGCCGAGGAGGCGCGCGCGCGCAAGCACGAGACCGAGCACCGCTACAGCCTCGAGGAGTTCGGCCTGGAGCAGCAGGAGATCCGCCGGCGCCTTGCGCCGCTCTTCGAGCGCTTCGGCTGGGACGACGGGGGCGCCGACACATCCGCATGAAACTTCCGGGGAGAGCACCATGCCCGAGACACTGAAGAACAAGGTTGCAATCGTCACCGGCGCGAGCCGCGGCATCGGTGCGGCCATCGCGTACCGTTTCGCGGCCGAGGGCGCGAAGCTCGTGATCAGCGCGCGCACCGTCAAGCCCGACGGCAGGCTGCCGGGATCGCTGGAGGAGACCGCGGCGCGCATCCGCGCGACGGGCGCCGAGGTGCACTGCGTGCAGGCCGACCTCGGGGATCCCGCGGACCGCGCGCGGATCGTGCCCGAGGCGATCGCGCGCTTCGGGGCAGTCGACGTGCTGGTGAACAACGCGGCGTGGGCGCGCTTTCGCCCGACCGTGAAGCAGACGCCGAAGGACACGCACCTCGCCTTCGAGATCAACTATTTCGCGCCACTGGAGCTCTCGCAGCAGGCGATTCCGAGCATGATCGGGCGCGGCGGCGGCTGGATCCTGAACCTGTCGAGCGCGACCTCGAAGCATCCCGAACCCGCGCCCTACGACACCGCGAACCGCTATTTCGGGTTCCACGTGCACAGCGGACCGACGCTCTACGGTTCGACCAAGGCGGCGCTCGAGCGCATGTCGGCCGGCTTCGCCGCGGAGCTCGCGGCGAGCGGCATCGCGGTGAACACGCTCGCGCCGGTGGAGGCCGTCGCGAGCGAAGGCGCGCTGGAGACCGGGACCATCGACGCCGGCGCGCACATCGAGCCCGTGGAAGCGATGGCGGAGGCGGCGCTGGCGCTCTGCTCACGGCCGCCGGAGCAGCTCTCCGGGCGTTGCGTGCTGAGCCTGCCGTTGTTGCGGGAGCTGGGTGTTGGCGTACGCACCCTGGACGGCCGCGAGCCGCTCGAGGGATTCATGCTCTGATTGTGGCTGTCGCCATGAATGGCGACCCACGCGGGATTCACGCGCTGATCGTCGGCCCGGGAGCTCTCCCGGCTCGCATGAATTGAAGGCAAAAAAAGGGCGGCCCGGAGGCCGCCCTGTCGTCGTCGGCTGTTGCTCAGCTCATTCGTAGCTGTAGACCACGTCGAGCGGTTCGCCGTGGCCGGTCGAGAGGAAGAGCCGCATCGAGGGGCCTCTGAAAGGGGTTGGTGACGT
>CAYXJM010000380.1:0-3210 GCA_964465455.1 uncultured Klebsiella sp. | reverse complement strand
CGGCGCAGGTGCAGCTGGACCTTGCCGGTCACGGGCACCATCAGCGATTCCTGTTTGACCAATGGCTGCATCGGGGCGGCTTCGGCTGCGCAATCAAGCCGCAAGTGTAGTTGAAACGGATCTGCCGCGTGGCGCGGCGGCGACGCAGGCCCGGCAGCTCAGTCGGGCACGAAGCGATACCCCACGCCGGTCTCCGTCAGCAGATGCCGCGGACGCGCAGGCTCGCGCTCGAGCTTCTGCCGCAGGTGGCCCATGTAGATGCGGAGGTAGTGCGTCTGTTCCACGTGCGCAGGGCCCCACACCTCGCGCAGCAGGTGGCGGTGGGTCAGCACCTTCCCGGGATGCCGCAGCAGTTCGAGCAGCAGCCGGTACTCGATCTGCGTGAGATGCACCTCTGCGCCACCGCGCGTGACGCGACGCCGCACGAGGTCCACCGTCACCTCGCCGAAGACGAGCTCGGTGCCCTGCTCGCCACCGGCCCGCTGCTGGCGGCGCAGCGCCACCCGGACGCGGGCCAGCAGCTCCGGCACGCCGAAGGGCTTGGTGAGGTAGTCGTCGGCGCCCGCATCGAGCGCATCGACCTTGTCGTCTTCCTCGACGCGCGCCGAGAGCACGATGACCGGCACCTCGCTCCACACGCGCACCGCGCGGATCAGGTCGATGCCGTCGCCGTCGGGCAGGCCGAGATCGAGGATCACCACGTCCGGCCGGCGTGCCGCGGCATCGGCGAGCCCCCGGCGCAGACAATCGGCCTCGACCACGCGCAGACCTTCCGCCTGCAGGGCACCTGCGACGAAGCGCCTGATGGCGGGTTCGTCCTCGACGATCAGTACGGTGCTCGCGGTGTCGATGACGGTTCCTCCCGGGGGGCGGCCGGCTGCTCGCGGCCGGCTTGCGGCGCCGCTTCCAGGGGAAGCGTGAACACGAAGCGCGCCCCGCGCGGGCTGCGGTTCCCGGCACGTATGCTGCCGCCGTGCGCCCTGACGATCGTATCGCAGATCGCGAGTCCCAGCCCCACGCCGGGCACGGCCGACTCCTTCAGCCCGCGCTCGAAGCGCTGGAACAGGGCCTGCTCCCTGCCTTCGGGCAGACCTCGCCCCTCGTCCCACACCTCGACCTCGATGCTCGCATCGACGGGCGCCGCGCGCACTCCGATGCGCGTGCCGGGCTCCGAGTACTTCACCGCATTCTCCAGCAGGTTCACCATCACCCGCTCGATCAGCGCGCCATCGCAGCGCAGCAGTGGCAGCCCCGGCGGCAGGTCCAGCTCCAGCGGACAGGCATCGAGTGCCGGGCCGAGCGCGCGCACCGCGCTGCCGACGATCTCCTCCAGCGACTGCCAGTCCCGGTCGAGCTTCAGTTCACCCGACTGCAGCCGTGCCATCTCGAGCAGGTTGTCCACGAGGCGCGTCGTGCGCAGCGCCTGCTCGCGGATCAGGTCGGCACGGCCTGCGCAGGTGGACTCCGCCGCGGCAAGCTCCAGGGAGAGCGTCTCGGCAAGGCCCACGAGCGCGGTGAGCGGGGTGCGCAGGTCGTGTGACAGCGACGCGAGCAGGGTGTTGCGCATGCGTTCGGACTCCATGCGGATCAGCGTGTCCTGCGCGATCGACACGAAGTGGATGCGCTCGAGCGCGATGGCGACCAGCGCCGCGAAGGTGTCGAGCAGGCGGCGCTGCTCGGGGATCATCAGCAGTCGCTGGCTCGCGGGCTCGATGACCAGCACGCCGCGCACGCGCATCGGCGCCTTGAGCGGCAGGTAGAGCTGGGCGTTGGCGGGCAAGGTGTCGGTGCCGGCCCCCGCGGGTTCGTTGCGGTCGTAGCACCACTGGGCGATCGCGAGGTCGCAGGCCGGGGATCCCTCGGCCGGGGCCGGCTCGAGCAGCCTGTCCTGCAGGTCCGGCAGCAGGATCGCGACGCGCGCGTGGAAGCTGCCCTCGAGGAAACGCCTGGCGATGTCCACGACCTGCTCCTCCACCAGCGAGGAGGACAGGGATTTCGCCATTTCGTAGAGATTGCGCGCGCGCTCCTCGCGGTAGTTCGCCACGCGCGCCTGGAAGCGCAGTCCCGCCGTGAGGTGGCCGGTGACCAGGCCGACGATCAGCATCACGGCGAATGTCAGCAGGTATTGCACGTCGCTCACCGCGAAGTTCAGGCGCGGCGGCACGAAGAAATAGTCGAAGGACGCGACGCTGAGCAGCGCCGCCACCGCCGCCGCCGTGCGCCCGCGGCGATAGGCCACTATCACGACGCCGAGCAGGAACAGCATCGCGATGTTCGCGAGATCGACCAGTCCGCGCAGCGGTGCGGCGATCAGCGTGACGGCCGCGCAGACCAGCAGCGCGAAGCCGAGATGGCGCAGTCGCTGCGCCGCGGTCGCGGCATCGTCCTCCGCGGCCGTGGAACGCTCCGGCGCACGCGCGTCGCGCCCGGTGTCGCGCGCCACCGTCACCACGTCGACGTCGGCCGCCCTGCGGCCGAGTTGCTGGCCGAAGGACTGCCTCCTCAGCAGGCGCGAGGGCCGGCGCGCGCTGCGTCCGACCACGATCCGCGCGAGATTGTTGCGCCGGGCGTATTCGAGCACGCCGGCGACCGGGTCCTGGGCGGGCACCACGGCGGTCTCGGCGCCGAGTTCTCCGGCCAGCGCGAGCGTCTTCAATATCGCGCGGCGGCGCACCTCCGGCAGCCGCTGCAAGGCGGGCGTCTCGACGTAGACCGCGTGCCAGGGCGTGTCGAGCCGCGCCGCCAGCCGCGCCGCGGTGCGCACCACCTTCTCGTCCACGTCACCCGGACCCACGCAGGCCAGCAACGTCTCGCGCGTCTGCCAGATGCGCCGCTCCATCGTGGCGCTGCGGAAGGCGCGCATCTGGTCGTCCACGCGGTCCGCGGTCTGGCGGAGCGCCAACTCGCGCAACGCGATCAGGTTGCCCTTGCGGAAGAAATTCTGGATCGCGCGCTCTGCCTGGTCGGGCAGGTAGACCTTGCCTTCCTTCAGGCGCACGAGGAGGTCGTCCGGCGGGAGGTCGATCAGCACGACCTCGCCGGCGCTCTCGAAGACGTGGTCCGGCACCGTTTCGGCAACGCGGATCCCGGTGATGCCGCCGACGATGTCGTTCAGACTCTCGATGTGCTGCACGTTGACCGTGGTCAGCACGTCGATGCCGGCCGCGAGCAGTTCCTCCACGTCCTGCCAGCGCTTGGGATGGCGACACC
>CAYXJM010000379.1:0-3214 GCA_964465455.1 uncultured Klebsiella sp. | reverse complement strand
GGCCGTCGGAGATCAGCCGCGCCTGTCAGGTGCGCTGCACCACGTAGAGCGAAATGGCGAAGAGCGCCGAACCGCCGAAAGCGAAGATCACGGCATTGGTGTGCAGCGGGCGCAGGCGGCCGAAGCTGGTCCACGGCAGGTCGAAGTTGAGCGCCGGGAACGCGAGCTGGGCGGCGATGAGCACGCCGACCAGCATCCCGACGATGCCCCAGACGACGGTCATGATGGCGAATTGCCTGACCACCTTGTAGTTGTACACCGGATGTTCAGTTGCAGCGGGATGAGTCATTGCGCTTTCCAGATAGTGCTGTGGTTCGAGGAGCCCCGCCCCCGGAGAGGAGAACCCGCGATAGCGATGGCAAAACAGCGTGAATTTTCCCCGCGGCCTCACCCTGCCGGCCATGACTTAGGTCAAGCTTCGCAGGAAGGCGCGACGATCCGGGGAACTTCTGCGGAGTGGCCGCTGCGGTCGACCGCGCGACGGCCGCACCCGCGTAGTGGATGGTAGCAAGTTTCGGCACCGGTTCGTTGCCGGAACAAGTCCGCGCGCGCTGCAGGGTTACTGTTGGCGTGACGCCGGGGAGCGGCTGCCCGTGCGGCGCTGCGCTACCATCGCGCTGACACCGGGTGCGGGGGAGCGGCGGCGATGCGGGGCGTGATACTGGATGCGGGCAGCCTGGGCACGGACGTGGACCTCGCGCCGGTGCTGTCGATTCCCGGCGAGTGGCTGAGTCACGAGGCCACGCCTGCGGCGCAGGTCGCGGCGCGGATCGGCGATGCCGAGGTCGTGCTCGTCAACAAGGTGCCGCTGACCGCGCAGGCGCTGGCCGCCGCGCCGCGCCTGCGACTGGTGGTCGTGATGGCCACGGGTACCGACAACGTCGACCTCGCGGCCGCGAGCGCCCGGGGCGTCGCGGTCTGCAACGTGCGCGGCTACGCGACGGCCTCGGTGGCCCAGCACACCATGCTGCTCCTCCTCGCGCTGGCGCGCAGCCTGTTGCCCGCCGAGCGCTCGGCGCGCGACGGCAGCTGGAGCCGCAGCCCGTTCTTCTGCGTGCTCGGCCACCCGGTGGTCGAGCTAGGGGGGCGGCGTCTCGGCATCGTGGGCTACGGCGAGCTGGGACGCGAGGTGGCGCGGCTGGCGCGGGCCTTCGGCATGGAGGTCGCGCTCGCGGCGCTGCCGGGGCGACGCTACACGGCGGCGGAATACCCCCGCATGCCGCTCGCCGAGTTGCTGCCCTGGGCCGACGCGCTCAGCCTGCACTGCCCGCTGAGCGCGACCACCCGGGGCCTGATCGGTGCCGCGGAGCTCGCGCGGATGCGCCCGCAGGCGCTGCTGATCAACACCGCGCGCGGAGGCATCGTCGACGAAGGGGCGCTGCTCGAGGCGCTTCGCGCCGGTCGGCTCGGCGGCGCCGCGCTCGACACCCTGGCATGCGAACCGCCGCCCGCCGCATCGGCGCTGCTCGACGCCGGGCTGCCCAACCTGATCGTCACGCCGCACGTCGCGTGGGCGAGCCGCGAGGCGCGCCAGCGCCTGGTCGACCAGGTCGGCGCGATCCTGCGCGAGTTCCTTGCCGGGCGCTTCATGAACCGCGTGAACTGATGGTGCCGGCCGTCGGCACTCGAGCCCCCGCCAGCGCCGCGGACACGCCGTGAATACATCCCTGTAGGCTACCTGTCGCCGTCCTGGCGACAGAGTGTCCGCTGCGCTGGCGGGGGCCCGAGCGCCCGGTGTTGGTGGAACCCTGGATCATCTCGATCATCAGGAGGCGGTGAATTCGCGCCTTCGTGTATTGGCTCCGCGCGAACCGGGCGGCTGCGCTGACCGCCCGGGCGGTGCGGGGCCTTGCGCCTGTGGGTCGGCATTCGTGCCGACAAGGGTTCGGCAGCGCCGAACCCGTCTGTGCCCCGGCCGCCAGTCGCCATCGATGGCGACCCGCAGGGGCGGCCTAGGACACCCCGTCGAGGCTGGCCAGCTGAGCCAGCAGCGTGTCGCGCTGGGCGCTGATCTCGGCGAGGCGCGCACGTTCCTTGGCAACCACCTCGGCCGGAGCCTTGGCCGTGAAGCCGGGGTTGCCGAGCTTGGCGGCCAGGCGCTCGGCTTCCTTGCCGAGCTTGTCCGCCTCGCGCGTGAGGCGGCCGCGCTCGGCCGCCACGTCGATGAGACCCGCGAGCGGCACCAGCAGCTCGAGCTGTCCGACCACCTGCGCCGCGGCCGGCGGCGCGTCCGCGCCGTCAAGCCAGCTGCTGCTCTCGAGCTTCGCCAGCGCATGGACGAGCTCGCGGTGCTCCGCGAGGCGGCGGCGATCCTCGGCGACGCCGTTGCGCGCGAGCAGCGGCAGCTGGCGGCCCGGAGCGATGCCGAGCTCGCCGCGGATGTTGCGCACCGCGACGATGACCTGCTTCAGCCACTCGATGTCGGCGCCTGCGGCCTCGTCCACCAGCGCGGGTTCCGGCTGCGGGTAGGGCGCCAGCATGATCGTCGCGCCGGCGCGGCCCGCGAGCGGCGCCACGCGCTGCCAGATCTCCTCGGTGATGAACGGGATGAAGGGGTGCGCGAGCCGCAGCACGGTTTCGAGCACGCCGAGCAGCGTGTTGCGCGTGCCGCGCGCCTGGCGCGGGTCGGCGGCGGCGCCCAGCAGCGGCTTGCTGAGCTCCAGGTACCAGTCGCAGTAGTCGTTCCACACGAACTCGTAGAGCGCCTGCGAGGCGAGGTCGAAGCGAAAACCCCCGAGCGCACGCTCGATCTCCGCGACGGTCTGCTGCAGCCGCGAGAGGATCCAGCGATCGGGCAGCGCCAGCGTGAAGTCCGCCCCGGGCGCCGTGCCGCAGTCCTTGCCCTCGGTGTTCATCAGCACGAAGCGCGCGGCGTTCCACAGCTTGTTGCAGAAGTTGCGGTAGCCCTCGAGGCGGCCCATGTCGAACTTGATGTCGCGCCCGGTCGAGGCCAGCGCGCACAGCGTGAAGCGCAGCGCGTCGGTGCCGTGGGCGCGGATGCCATCCGGGTATTCGCGGCGCGTGGCCTTCGCGATCTTCTCCGCCAGTTGCGGCTGCATCATGCCCGAGGTGCGTTTGGCCACGAGCTCCTCGACGCCGATGCCGTCGATCAGGTCGAGCGGGTCGATGACGTTGCCCTTGGACTTCGACATCTTCTGGCCGTGCTCGTCGCGGATCAGCCCGGTGATGTAGCCCTTGCGGAATGGCACCTCGT
>CAYXJM010000378.1:0-3215 GCA_964465455.1 uncultured Klebsiella sp. | reverse complement strand
ATCCGCGCGTACATGTCGAAGGTGACGCCGTAGTTCACGTAGCACACCTTCGCGGCTTCGGCCTCGTCCTCGGCCTCCTGCCGGAAATCGTCGCTGGAGAAGCCGGCCACGCGCAGGCCGCGCTCGCGGTAGGCCTGGTTCAGCGCCTCCAGGCCCTTGAACTGCTTCGTGAAGCCGCAGTGGCTCGCGGTGTTCACGATCAGCAGCGGATGGCCGGCGTAGCGCTCGCAGAGGCTCACGGTCTCCTGCTTGCCGAGCGGGCGCATCTGCTGAACGAGCAGCGCGGGACATTCCGCGAGTGACAGCGCGGGCGCGAGCAGGGCGGCCAAGCCGAGCAGCAATGCCTTCATGGACCGATCCTCATGGGTGTGTCTTCGGCGGTTGTACGCACGCGCGCGGCGCGCGGATTCCCCGCCTCAGCCCGCGGGCAGCGCGCCGAAGCGGTAGGAGGACAGCGTGATGGCGCCGAGCATGTCGGTCTGCCGCCACACGCAATGCCCGGCATCGTCGCCGCCGGCTCCCGCCGCGACCATCAGCGGCAGCAGGTGCTCTTCGCGCGGGTGTGCGTGGCGGGCCGCGGGCGCGTCCGCCCAGCGTTCCAGCAGCGCCTCGCGCGCGGCGCCGCTGGCGCCGCACAGCGCCTGCTGCAGCCAGGCGTCGAAGTCGCGCGAGGCCGCGACCGCGCCGGCGTTCACGCCGCCGAGGTTGTGGTAGCTGGAGCCGCTCGCGACGATCAGCACCCCCTCGGCGCGCAGCGGCGCCAGCGCGCGGCCCGCCGCGAGATGCGCGGCCGGGTCGAGGCCGCCCTGCAGCGACATCGCGAGCACCGGGACGTCGGCATCGGGATACATCACCGCGAGCGGCACGAACACGCCGTGGTCGTAGCCGCGGCGCGTCTCGAGCGCGGCGCCGATGCCCGCGGCCGCCAGCAGGCCGCGGGCGCGTTGCGCCAGTTCCGGCGCGCCCGGCGCCGGGTACTGCACGCGGTAGGTGTGCGGCGGAAAACCGCCGTAGTCGCAGAGCATGCCGGGCCGCGCCGCCGCGAGCAGCGCGAACTCCGGCGCTTCCCAGTGCGCGGACACCACCAGCAGCGCGCGCGGACGCACGCCCAGCTCGCGCGGGATCGCGGCGAGCCCGTGCTCCAGCGCCGCGTGCATCGCGCGGTACTCGCCGTCCATGTAGAGCCACGGCCCGCCGCCGTGCGTGATGTAGTAGCTGGGCAGCGGACGAGCGTTCACCGCGCCGCCCTCACATCTGGAACTTGTGGCCCCAGAGGCTGGGCAGCGTGCTCACCGTCGGCGTGTAGCCGGCCCAGTCCATCTGCAGCCCCTCGCAGCCGAACTCCATCGCGAAACCGCCCGGGGTGGCCATGTAGAACGAGAGCATGCGGTCGTTGGTGTGGCGCCCCAGCGTCGAGACCACCGGAATGCCGGCGGCGTTGACGCGGTCGAGGCAGTAGCCTACCTCGTCGACCTCGGTGACCTCGACCATCGCGTGCACGCAGCCCGAGGGGTTGTCGTTCGGATCCTCGTACAGCGCGAGGCTGTGGTGGCGCGGGTTGTCGACGTGCATGAAGTGCAGGCCCTGGCCGGGATCGGCCGGGTCGGGCGAGAAGTGGAAGTGCATGTAGTCGGTGTCGCCGAAGCCGAGCACGTCGCGGTAGAAGCGGTGCGTCTCGGCGAGCTTCTTCGTCGGCAGCACGATGTGGCCGAGGCCCATGTTGCCGTTGAACCCGGTCTCGAATCCGGCGATGCCCACCGGCGAGACGAACTTCGCGTAGTCGAGATCGGCGCCGTGGTAGAGCTCGAGCGTCGCGCCCGCGGGATCCTGCAGCCGCGCCACCGCGCGCACGCGGCGCGCGCGCGCCACGTCGGCGCCGGCCAGCTCGCAGGCGACGCCGGCCGCCTTCAGCTCGTCCAGCGCCGCGGCGAAGGCCTCGGCGCTCTCGAGCTCCCAGCCGGCGAAGGCGAGGCGGTCGCGCGCTCCGGGGAATACCGCGAACCGGTACGGACGCGCGTCCATCTTCAGGTACACGTTGCCGTCGTCCGGCATCCCGGGCGCGAGCTGCAGGCCGAGGATGTTCGTCCCGTAGTCGCGCCAGCGCGACACGTCGGTCGACTCGATCCACAGGTAACCCAGGCTCTTGATCTTCATTGGCTCTCCTCGGCGTTGCCGTTTCTTGGTTTGAAGTGAATGCAAGGCGGTCTCAGTGCACCGCGGCCGCGCCCGACCAGTCGATCAGCGCGAGCTGCCAGGTGGCGAGGATCAGCAGTCCGAAGCCGATCCGGTACCACGCGAACACCGCGTAGGAATGGCTGGCGACGAACTTCAGCAGCGCGCGCACCGCGATCATCGCGAACACGAACGAGGTGACGAAGCCGAGCGCGAACACCGGCAGGTCCGCGCGCACGAACAGCTCCCGGTACTTGTAGCCCGAGTACACGGCGGCGCCGACCATGGTCGGCATCGCCAGGAAGAACGAGAACTCCGTGGCCGCGCGCCGCGACAGCCCGAACAGCAGGCCGCCGATGATGGTCGCGCCCGAGCGCGAGGTGCCCGGCACCAGCGCGAGGCACTGGGCGCAGCCGACCTTCAGCGCGTGGTGCCAGTCCATCGCGTCCACCTCGGCGACCTCGATCGTGTGTTCGCGGCCTTCGGCCCACAGGATCGCCACGCCGCCCACGACCAAGGCCGCCGCCACGGTGAGCGGATTGAACAGGTACGCCTGGATCAGGTCGGAGAAGGCGACGCCCAGCACCGCCGCGGGCAGGAAGGCCAGCAGCAGGTTCGCGGTGAAGCGTTGCGCCGTGCTGCTGCGCGGCAGCTGCACCACGACCTCGAGGATCTTCGCGCGGTACTCCCACACCACCGCGAGGATCGCGCCGAGCTGGATGATGATGTTGAAGGCCTTGGCGCGCTCGCCGCCGAAGCCGATCAGGTCCGCGACGACGATCTGGTGGCCGGTGCTGGACACCGGCAGGAATTCCGTCAGTCCCTCGACCACGCCGAGTATCAATGCCTGAAGCAACGACCAGTAGTCCATCCCTTTACCCCTGCGGAAATGGCGGAAATGGGGTCAGAGTCAAATTTCCTCCGGAAATTGACTCTGACCCCATTTCCGACCCCATTTCCGCCATTTCCGACCCCATTTCCGCTCTGACACCCTATCCGCTTACCGCATGAAGGCCTGGCCGCCGTCGAGGGGCAGCGAGTGA
>CAYXJM010000377.1:0-3216 GCA_964465455.1 uncultured Klebsiella sp. | reverse complement strand
GGCAAGATCCTGACCGAGGCGATCGAAGCGCTGAACAAGGAAAACTACGCGGGCGCCAAGGCTGCCGTGGCCAAGCTGAAGCTCGACACGCTGAGCCCCTACGAGCGCAGCCGCACCGAGCAGATCCTGGCCACGATCGAGAGCTCGCGCGACAACTACGGCGGTGCCCAGAAGCACCTGCAAGCCGCCATCGACGCCGGCGGCCTGAACGAGAAGGAAGTCTCGGACACGCGCTACCAGATCGCGCAGATGTTCCTGGCGCAGGAGAAATGGAAGGAAGGCGCCGCCGCGCTGGAACAGTGGTTCAAGACCGCGCCGAACCCGAACGGCGCGGCCTACTACCTGCTGGCCGTCGCCTACTACCAGCAGGGCGACTACAAGCGCGCGATCGTGCCGGCGCAGAAGGCGGTCGACCTGACCGACAAGCCGCAGGAGAGCTGGGTGCAGCTCGTGCTGGCGCTCTACCTGCAGCAGGACCAGTACGCCAACGCGGTGCCGTTGCTGAAGAAGCTGATCGGCATGTCGCCCGACAAGAAGACCTACTGGCAGCAGCTCTCGTCGGTATACGGCCAGATGGAGGATTATCCGAAGTCGCTGGCCGTGGCGCAGCTGGCCTACAACGGCGGCATCCTGACCGACGACTCGGATGTGCGTCGCCTTGCCGACCTGCAGCTCTTCAACGACGCGCCGTATCGCTGCGGCCTCACGCTGGACGACGCGATCCAGAAGAAGCTGGTCAAGGTCGACTTCAAGCTCTACGAGAAGCAGGCGAACTGCTGGGTTGCCGCGCGTGAGTTCGAGAAAGCGACCGGCCCGCTGCAGCGCGCCGCCGAGATGTCCTCGAACGGCGACCTGTTCGTGCGCCTCGGCGAGGTGCAGATCCAGCGCAGCGAATGGGCCGCGGCCGCCTCGGCGCTGCAGAGCGGCCTGCGCAAGGGCGGCCTGAAGGACACGGGCAATGCGCAACTGCTGCTCGGGATAGCGCAGTTCAACCAGAAAAACTACGGCGCCGCGCAGGACTCCTTCAACCGCGCGCGCAATTTCGAGAAACACCGCAAGATGGCTGACGGGTACCTGCAGCTCATCAAGGTGCAGACCGGTTGACCCGAGGAATGGTATGCCAATCGAGAGACGGATCATGAAGCAGGTACGCGGGGCGGCCCGTCTGGCGCTGGCTGTCGCCCTGGCCGCTGGCTGCTCGCTCGCCAGCGCGGAGGACGCCGCGGAGCGCTATGCCCGGCTGGTCGGCGACGCCGAGAGCATCGCCGCCCACAACGAACTGGTCGAGCGCCAGATCGGCACCCAGCAGACCGAACTTGCCGAGCTGCAGGAGCAGCTGAGCGGCATGGACGCGACCAGCGCGGAGTTCCCCGCGCTGCTGGAACGCATGTTCAGCGCGCTGGAGGAGTTCGTGGCTTCCGACGTGCCCTTCGTCGATCCGATCTCGGATCGCAAGGCGCGCATCGAGCGCCTGCGCGAGCTGATGACCACGGAAGGAACCTCGCCGAGCGAGCGCTTCCGCCGCCTCGTCGAGGCCTACCAGATCGAGATGGAGTACGGCCGCACCGTGTCCGACTACAAGTCCACGCTGCCCGACGGGCGCGAGGCCGAGTTCGTGCGCGTGGGCAGGGTGAGCCTGCTGTACCGCACGGTGGACGGGGAGGAGTGCGGTTACTGGGACGCTGCGCAGAAGCAGTGGGTGATCGACAACGACTACAACAGCGCGGTACTCGAAGCGCTGCGCATTTCGCGCAAGACCATTGCGCCGGACGTCATTGAAGTGCCGGTGCCCGCGCCGCAGGAGGTTCGCTCGTGATGAATCTGCGCGGATTGGTGCTGGGACTCGCGGCACTGTGTGTGATGCTGCCGGCCGTCGAGGCGTCGGCGGCCGTATCGATGGGCGAGCTGCAGCGCCAGGCGCAGCAGATGCGCGAGCGCGAGGCGAAGATCTGGACCCAGCGCGAGGCCGAACAGCGCGCCGAGATGGCGAAGCAGGAGAAGCTGGCCGCCGATGCGCTGGCGCGCCGCAGCCGCGCCGAGGCTCGCAGCAACGCGCTCAGCGCGGAATTCGACCAGAACTCCGGGCGCATCGAGGAAATGCGCGAACTGCTTCGCCAGTACCAGGGCAACCTCGGCGAGCTGTTCGGCGTGACGCGCCAGGTTGCCGGCGATTCGGCCACGGTGCTGAACACCTCGATGCTGTCGGTGCAGTTCCCTGCCGCCGAGGGCGAAGAGACCCGCGAGGAACTCATGCGCCGCATCGCGGCAGCGAAGACGCTGCCGTCGTTTGCGGAGCTCGAGCGGATGTGGTTCGAGCTGCACCGCGAAATGACCGAGAGCGGCAAGGTCGCGCGCTTCACCGCGAACGTGAAGCAGGTCGACGGCACGATCGCTCCGGCGGAAGTGGTGCGGGTGGGGCCGTTCACCGCGGTGTCGGACGGCAATTACCTGTCCTTCGACGCGTCGGCGGATATGCTGTCCGTGATGCCGCGGCAGCTCGGCCCGCGCCGCGCCGCGATCGCCGAGGACCTGCAGAAAGCGACCGAAGGCCACGTGAAGGCGGTCGTCGATCCCTCGCGCGGCGCGCTGCTCGGCATGGTTTCCGAACGGCCGAACTTCATCGAGCGCATCCAGCACGGCGAGGTGGTCGGCTACGTGATCGTGGTCGTGGGCATCCTGGGCGTCGTGAACGCGCTGGGGCAGTACATCTACCTGTTCATCACGCGGGCGTCGGTGGCGGCACAGCTGCGGAACCTGTCGAACCCGAACAGGAACAACCCGCTCGGGCGCGTGCTGCTGGCGTTCCGTGCCGACGGCAAGGAAGCCTGGAGTCCGGAGGTCGCGGAACTGCGGCTCTCGGAAGCGGTGCTGCGCGAAGTGCCGAAGCTGCAGCGCTTCCAGTCGTTCCTGCGCCTGCTGGTGGCGGCCGGTCCGCTGCTCGGCCTGGTCGGTACCGTCGTCGGGATGATCATCACCTTCCACGCGATCACCGCATCGGGATCCAGCGATCCCAAGCTGATGGCCCACGGCATTGGCCAGGCGATGATCGCGACCGTGCTGGGTCTGGGCATCGCGATCCCGCTGCTGTTCATCAACCAGGGTCTTGCCGCGCTGTCGAACGGCATCACGCAGATCCTCGACGAGCAGAGCCAGGCGCTGCTCGCCGACCAGCTCATGAAGGAAGGAAAGGGCTGAGCCCGGGCCGGGCCGGGTAGC
>CAYXJM010000376.1:0-3218 GCA_964465455.1 uncultured Klebsiella sp. | reverse complement strand
CGCGACCGATCACGATGGCCTTCTGCCCGGCCTTCTCGACCAGGATCAGCGCGCTGATGTGGATGGTGCGGCCCTCCTGGCGGAATTCCTCGATCTGCACCGCGTTCGCATAGGGCAGTTCCTCGCCCAGCTGGCGCATCAGCTTCTCGCGGATGATCTCCGCCGCCATGAAGCGCTCGCTGCGGTCGGTGATCTGGTCCGGCGGGAACAGGTGCGGCGCCTCGGGCAGCAGCCGCGCGATCTCGCCCTCCAGGGCGCCGAGATTGTGCCCCTTCAGTGCCGACACCGGCACGATGGCGGTGAACGGGTGCTTCTGCTGCAGCGCCGCGATGTGCGGCAACAGCGCGTCCTTCTGCTCGAGCTGGTCGGTCTTGTTGATGATCAGCAGCACCGGCTTGCCCGCCGCCCGCACGGCCGCCAGCACCTGCTCGTCGGGCTCGAGCCAGTGCAGGCGATCGACGACCATCAGCACGAGGTCCACGTCGCGCACCGCGGCGAGCGCGGCGCGGTTCATCGCGCGGTTGATCGCCTTGCCCTCGCCCTGGTGCAGCCCGGGGGTGTCGACGTAGACGATCTGCACCGCCTCGTGCGTGCTGACGCCGAGGATGCGGTGGCGCGTGGTCTGCGGCTTGCGCGACGTGATGCTGATCTTCTGCCCGAGCAGGTGGTTCAGCAGCGTGGACTTGCCCACGTTCGGGCGCCCCACGATCGCCACCATGCCGCAACGTTCGGTAACCATCGCTATTCCTCCGCTCCTTGCAGGCGGGCAAGCGCGGTGCGCGCCGCCTGCTGTTCCGCCGCGCGCTTGGTGCCAGCCTCGGCCTCGACGGGATCCGCGAGGCCGCGCACGTGGCACAGCACGCGAAAACGCTGCTGTCCCGGCACGCCGCTGGTCGCGGCGAGCTCGTAGCGCGGCAGCGGCGCCCGCCGCGCCTGCAGGTACTCCTGCAACTCGGTCTTGGGATCCTTGTGCGAGATGCCGGGCTCGAGGCCCGCGAGGCGCCCGGCGTACCACTGGCGCACCACCGCGAGCGCGGCTTCGGCGCCGGCGTCGAGGCAGACGGCGCCCAGCACCGCCTCCACGGCGTCGGCGAGTATCGAGTCGCGCTCGCGCCCCCCGCTCGCGGCTTCGCCCGTGCCGAGCCGGAGCGCGGGGCCCAGCCCGAGCTCGCGCCCGATCCCGGCCAGCGTCTCGCCGCGCACCAGGCTGACCCGCAGGCGGTGCAGCTGGCCCTCGCGCAGCGCGGGGTAGCGCGCATAGAGCTCCGCCGCGATGCCGAGGTTCAGCACCGCGTCACCGAGGAACTCGAGGCGTTCGTTGTTGCCGGCGCCGAAGCTCGCGTGCGTCAGCGCCAGTTCCAGCAGGTCGCGGCGCGCGAACTCGTGCCCGATGCGGGACTGCAGGCGCGCCAGGTCGGAGCCAGCGTCACGAGGCACCGGGAATGACGATCTCCACGCGGTTGTCGTTGAACATCACGACGGCGTCGACGTTGCCCATCACGTGCGTGCGGGCCTCGTAGTTGGCGTCGATGATCAGGTGCGTCTTGGTCTTCTCGACCTTCATGCAGGGCTTCAGCTTGTCGCGGCAGACCGCCTGGATCGCCTCGATCTGGTTGACGTCGAACTTGCGCTCCACCGCGAGGCGGACCTCCTGCGTCGACTTGCGCCCGAGCTCGGGCTCGTTCTGCAGCGCCTGCACGGTCGCGCGGATGGTGTAGTTGTTGATGTAGAGCGGCGCGAGGCTGAAGCCCACCGTGAGCAGGAAACCGCCCACGAGCACGATCACCATCCACTGCCAGATCGTGAATCCCCCCTGCCGGCTCCTGCTGGCACTCTTCATGGTCGCATGCCTCCGCTGTCTGGTCGGACCGCGCTCAAGTGTAGTCCGGTCTAGCGGATGGTGCCCACGCGGTCGAAGCTCGGCATGCTGAAGATGCTGCCCCAGTGCATCCAGATCGCGAAGGCCTTGCCCACGATGTTCCGCTCCGGCACCTCGCCCCAGACGCGGCTGTCGCTGCTGTTGTCGCGGTTGTCGCCCATCATGAAGTAGTGCCCGGCCGAGACCGTGTGCTCGAAGTCGTCGGGGATGCGCCGCATCAGCTCCTTGCGCACCACGTGCGGCACGCCGGCGAGATCCTCCTCGAGGATCTGGTAGCTCGGGTGCAGCGGCGGCAGCTGCGCGATCAGGCTCTGCGGCATCTGCTTGCCGTTCACGTACAGCACCTTGTCGCGGTAGGCGACGTGGTCGCCCGGCAGGCCGATGACGCGCTTGATGAAATAGCGCTTGTCGTTCGGCGGGAAGAACACCATCACGTCGCCGCGCTGCGGCTCGCCGACCTCGACGACCTTGGTGTTCAGCACCGGCAGGCGGATGCCGTAGGCGAACTTGTTCACCAGGATGTAGTCGCCGACCAGCAGCGTCGGGACCATCGAGGAGGACGGGATCTGGAACGGCTCGACGAGGAAGCTGCGCAGCACCAGCACGACCAGCAGCACCGGCAGGAAGGAGCGCGCGTACTCCACGGGCAGCGGTTCCTTCAGCGCCTTGCCGGCCTCGGCGGCATAGCCGAGCGCATCGGGGCTGCCCGTCTCCGACCAGCGCGGGAAGCGCGCGCGCAGCTCCGCCTCGCGGCGCCGGCGCCCGGGGCGCAGCCACAGCGCGTCCGCCGCCCATATCACCAGGGCGACCAGGGTCAGCGCCACCAGAATCAAGGGAAAATCGATGTCCATCGCCCCACCTGTCAACTGTCGACTTTCAGCACCGCGAGGAACGCGGCCTGCGGGATCTCGACGCGGCCCACCTGCTTCATGCGCTTCTTCCCTTCCTTCTGCTTTTCCAGCAGCTTCTTCTTGCGGGTCACGTCGCCGCCGTAGCACTTCGCGATCACGTTCTTGCGCAGCGCCTTCACGGTCTGGCGGGCGATGATGTGCCCGCCGATCGCGGCCTGGATCGCTACGTCGAACATCTGCCGCGGGATCAGGTCGCGCATCTTCTCGACCAGCACGCGGCCGCGGCTCTGGGCCTGGTCGCGGTGCACGATGATCGCCAGCGCGTCGACGCGGTCGCCGTTGATCAGCACGTCGAGGCGTACCAGGTTGGCCGCCTGGAAGCGTTCGAAGCTGTAGTCGAGCGAACCGTAGCCGCGGGTCATGGATTTCAGGCGGTCGAAGAAGTCCAGCACCACCTCCGAGAGCGGCAGCTCCCAGGTGAGCGAGAC
>CAYXJM010000375.1:0-3220 GCA_964465455.1 uncultured Klebsiella sp. | reverse complement strand
GCAAGGTCGCATTCACGCGCGGGTCCGGGTCCGCCATCTTCAGTACCTTGGTGCGGTAGAACGAGAGCAGACGGTGATAGGGGTTGCGCACGAAGCTGAAGCGGAACAGTCCCATCGGACAGGCGGGTGCCCCCATGCGCGGCAGCGTCGCTGCGCGGTGGATCCGCGTGCCGATGGACTGGAAGCCCGGGATCGACAGCGCGTGCAGCATGTTGATGAGCGAGGTGCCAGCAGCGTCATGGCGCTACGGCCCCGGCAGCCCCCGCGCGCGGACCGAAACCGGCTGCAGCGCCGGGAGCAGACTGGTCCGCGCTCCGGAACACCTCGCGCAGGAAACCGATGCGCCCGTCGACGGCGGCCTTCGAGACCACGCTCCCGGGCGCGAGCAGATCGAAGCCGTGCACGGCGCCTGCGACGTCACGCGACGTCACGTCGACGCCGCGGGCCCGCAACGCTTCGGCGTAGGCGATCCCCTCGTCGTGCAGGGGATCGAACTCCGCCGTCTCCACGTAGGCGGGCGCAACGCCGGACAACTCGCCGTGCAGCGGGGCCGCGTAACGGGGCAACCCGGCGACGAACGCATGGCCCACGTACGCTTCCCACAGCGGCGCCCTGGACATGGCCTTGAACGGCGGGACGCTCGCGAACGCGGCGGCGGAAGGCCAGCTGTCGTCGCCGTCGGTCAGCGGGTAGATCAGCAACTGCCCGCAGAGCCTGATCCGCTCCTCCTGCACTGCCCGCTGGGCCGCCGCGGCTGCGAACGTGCCTCCTGCGCTGTCCCCGCCCACGGCGATGCGTTGCGCGTCGATGCCGAGCGTCGCGGCGTTGTCGACAGCCCACCGCAAGGCGGCGTAGCAGTCGTCGAATCCGGCAGGAAAAGGCCATTTCGGCGCGAGCCGGTAATCGACGAAGATCACGCAGCAGTTGGCCTCGCGGGCGTAGCGCACGGCGTTGTCGATGTGCTGCGGCGCGTGCTTCATGATGAAAGCCCCGCCGTGGTAATACACCAGCGCGGGTGCCGGCGAAGACAAGCCTTCCGGCCTGATGAGCAGCAGCGGCACGCGGTGGCCGTCCGGGGCAGCGATCGCTTCGCGCGCGATGATGGAACCGTACTTCCGGCTCTTGATGCGGTTCACCGCCGACAGGATGCCGTTCAACACCGCGAGCGGCGCGCGCTTCAGCGTCAGTTGCCGCGCCTTGATCGTGCGGAAGTCGGGATGGATGTCCAGGTTATCGGTCACGGGCGGACGCTCGGGAGGACCAGTGAAGGTGCCGCGATTCTCGCAGAATATCCGCGGCCAGCGCAGCCCCGTCGGCACGCTGGCTCGCAGCGACCCGGCTGTCGGGGCGCGCGCGAGCCCGCGTTGCGTCGGCAAGCCGCGCTGAACAAATCGTAATCCGCCGCACCGGCGACTCGGGAGATGATCGCCCCGGGCACGCCAACCGGGATCACGGGGAACAGGTCGATGCAGAAAGTCGTCACGATCGGCGGCGCCTCGGCGCAGCTGCTGGACAGCGTCACGGCGGTCGAGCAACTGCTCGCGGTGCAGGAGCTCGATTACCTGGTCTTCGATTTCCTCGGCGAGGGCTCGATGGGGCACCTCAGCATGCTGTCGAAGGCCGTGCCGGGCGGCGGCTTCGCGCGCGAGTTCATCGACCTGCACCTGATGCCGCATCTCGCGACGCTGCTGGCGCGCGGCGTCCGCGTCGTGGCCAACGCCGGCGGCGTGGATCCGGCCGGCTGCGCCGCGGCGCTGCGCCAGGCGGCCGACGCGGCGGGGCTGGAACCGCGCATCGCCTGGGTCGAAGGCGACGACCTGCGTCCGCGCATCGGAGAGATGCGCGCGCGCGGCTGCCGCGACATGTTCGACGGCCGCGCGTTTCCCGATGCGATCGAGTCGATGAACGCCTATCTCGGCGCGTTTCCGATCGCGGCGGCGCTCGCAGACGGCGCCGACGTCGTGATCGTGGGGCGCTCGGTCGACAGCGCGGTGACGCTGGGTCCGCTGATCCACGAGTTCGGCTGGCGCGCGGAACACCACGACCTGCTGGCCGCCGGCACGCTGGTCGGTCACCTGATCGAGTGCGGCACGCAGGTGACCGGCGGCACCTTCACCGACTGGCGCACGGTACCGGACTGGGCCAACGCAGGCTTCCCGGTCGCCGAGTGCCACGCCGACGGCAGCGCGGTGATCACGAAACCGCCGGGCACGGGCGGTCTCGTGACACCGGGCACCGTGATCGAGCAGATGCTCTACGAGGTCTCGGATCCGCAGGCCTATGTCGTCCCCGACGTGGTCTGCGACTTCAGCGGCGTGCGCGTGACGCAGGAAGGGCCGGACCGGGTCCTCGTGAGAGGGGCGCGCGGCTACCCGCCCACGTCCACCTACAAGGTCTGTGCGACGTCGCATCACGGCTGGCGCTGCACCGTGATGCATCCGATCGTCGCGATCGACGCCGTGCCGCGGGCCGAGCGCCAGGCGGCGGCGCTGTTCAAGCGCTATGCCTCGCTGCTGGAGCGCCGCGGCCTCGCGCCGGCGCTCGGCACGCGCTGCGAGGTGATCGGCGCCGAGAGCTGCCTCGGCCCGCGGGCCCGCACGCGCCACGCGCGCGAGGTGATCGCGCGCATGGTCGTCGAGCACCCGGACCGCGCGGCCGCGGAACTGTTCGGGCGCGAGAGCTTCGCGGCGCTGACGACGATGTCCGCCGGCAGCCTGATCCCGCCGTCGCCCGTCGTCGTGCCGGTGCTGCGGGTGTTCTCCTTCCTGCTGGAGAAGAGCGCGGTCCCGGTGACGCTCTGTCGCGACGGGCAGGAGCGGCAGCTGACGCTGCCGAAGGCGGGCGGCTTCGATGCCGCGCAGGTCGCGCGGGTCCCTGCGGGGGAGACGGCCCCGGCGACCGGGGAACTGGAGGCGGTGCCGCTGCTCGCGCTGGCGATCGCTCGCAGCGGCGAGAAGGGCAACCTGTTCAACGTCGCGGTCATCGCGCGCCGTCCCGACCTGCTGCCGTGGATCCGCGCGGCGCTGGCGCCGGCGCGCGTGGCCGACTGGTACGCGCATCTCTTCGACGACCCGGCCGCGCGCCGCGTCGAGCGTTTCGAGGTGCCGGGCGTGCACGCGCTCAATTTCGTGGTGCACGAGTGCCTGGGCGGCGGGATCATGGGCTCGATGCGCCTCGACGCCGCGGCGAAGAACATGGCGCAGCTGCTGCTGGAGTTTCC
>CAYXJM010000374.1:1407-3226 GCA_964465455.1 uncultured Klebsiella sp. | reverse complement strand
TCTTGCCGTTGCCGCGCACCGGGCCGTCGAGCCGCTGCAGGTTGCAGTTGACCACCAGCACCAGGTTGTCGAGCCCCTCGCGCGCCGCGATGCCGATGGTGCCCAGCACCTCGGGCTCGTCGGCCTCGCCGTCGCCGATGAAGCACCAGATCTTGCCGCCGTTGGCCGGCTTCAGGCCGCGGTTCTCGAGGTACTTCGCGAAGCGCGCCTGGTAGATGGCCGATGGCGTCGAGAGGCCCATCGAGGCGTTCGGCATCTCCCAGAAGTCGGGCATCGAGCGCGGGTGCGGGTAGGAGCAGAGGCCGCCGCCCGGCTGCAGCTCGCGGCGGAAATTCTTCAGTTGCGTCGCGCTGAGCCTCCCCTCGAGGAAGGCGCGCGCGTAGACGCCGGGTGCGGCGTGCGGCTGCACCAGCACCATGTCGCCGCCGTAGCTGTCGGATCTCGCGCGGAACACGTGATTGAAGCCGGTCTCGAGCATCGTCGCCGCGGACGTGTAGGTGGCGATGTGGCCGCCGACGCCGGTGCCCTGGTCCTGCCCCTGCAGCACCATGGCCATCGCGTTCCAGCGGATGATGTTCTCGATGCGCTTCTCGAGCTCGATGTCGCCGGGGTAGAGCGGCTGGCGCGCGAGCGGGATGGTGTTGACGTAGGGCGTGTTCAGCGTCGCCTCGTTCAGCGTCACGCCGCGCGACAGGATGTGGTCCTGCACGTTGCGCAGGATCTCGCGCACGCCTTCCTCGCCGAAGCGCTCGTGGATGTAGTCGATCGATTCGATCCAGTCCTGGCGATCTTCCGCGAGTGCGTCCGTGATGTTCACTGCGCCGTTCATGTCCTGCCCCGTGCCGCTGCCCCGCAACGCGAATGCGTTGTCATGGCGGGAAATTATATCGACGGGAAAATCCGCAGGATTGCGAAGTGAATCGCTGGGAATCACGTATTTGGCATAAAATGCCACGGCAATCGATTAAAAAGGTTGATCATGTCAAAAACGAAGATGGACCGTATCGACTACCGGATCCTGCGCTGCCTGCAGCAGGACGGGCGCATGAGCAACACGGAGCTCGCCGACGCGGTGGGGCTCTCCCCCTCGCCCTGCCTGCGCCGCGTGAAGGCGCTGGAGAAGAGCGGCGTGATCACGCGCTACACCTGCCTGGTCGATCCGAAGCAGGTGGGGCTGCCGATCCACGTCTTCGTGAACGTGTCGCTGCACAGCCAGGAGCGTGCGGGGCTGGAGGCGTTCGAGGCGAAGATCCGCACGTTCACCGAGGTCATCGAGTGCTACCTGATGACCGGCACCGCGGATTACCTGCTGCGCGTGCTGGTGCCGGATCTCGAGGACTTCGAGCGTTTCCTGGCCGACAAGCTGACGCGCCTAAAGGTAGTTTCGAACATCCGCTCGAGCATCGCGCTGAAGCAGGTGGTCTACAAGACCGAGCTGCCCCTGGACGAATCGCGTCTCGGGCTGTAGGTCGGGATTGATCCCGACAAGGGTCCGGCGCAGCCGGGGCAGTCGCTGCGCCCCGCATGACAATTGCACTACTCACACCCTGGCAGGAGCAGTCATGAAAGCGGCAGTCTTCACGGGAACGCTCACGGGCCTGGCGCTGCGCGAACTCCCGGATCCGGCGCCCGGTCCGGGCGAGGTGCTGCTCCGCGTGCGGCGCACCGGGATCTGCGGCAGCGAACTGCACTACACCGCCGACGCCTCGCGGCCCGTGCCGCCGGATCACGTGCTGGGCCACGAGGTCTGCGGCGAGGTGGTGGCGCTGGGCGAGGGCGTCACGCGCTACCGCCTGGGCGAGCGCGTGGTGCCCATGCC
>CAYXJM010000374.1:0-1307 GCA_964465455.1 uncultured Klebsiella sp. | reverse complement strand
GGCGCGGGGCCGATCGGCCTGGCCGCCGCGCTGTTCGCGCAACGCCTCGGCGCGGGGCGCGTGGCGGTGCTCGCGCGCTCGGCGCGCCGGCGCGGCATTGCGCTGGCGATGGGCGCGACGCACTTCGTGGCGCAGGCCGATGCGCCCGACGCCGTGGCGGCGGTGCGCGATGCGCTGGGCGGGGCGCCCCACGCGGTGATCGAGGCCGCGGGCGTGCCGGGCGCGATCGCCGAGGCCATCGACCACGTGAAGACCGGCGGCACGGTGGTTTCACTGGGGCTCTGCAACGAGCCCGATACCTTCCGGCCCGAGATCGCGGTCATGAAGGAGGTGCGGCTGCTGTTCTCGCTCTGCTACGAGCGCCGCGATTTCGAGCACGTGGTGGCCGTGATGGCCGCCGGCGAGCGCGCCCCGCGCGCGATGGTCACCGGCCGCGTCACGCTGTCCGAGCTTCCGGCGCGTTTCGAGCAGCTTCGCGGACCCGGCCCGGATTGCAAGGTGCTGATCGATCCGTGGGGCTGACGTTGCGCGGTCGCACCGCGATCGGCAGCGGGCGCCGCTGTGCCGAGGCCGGGCGCTGAGACGTTTTCCTGCAGCGAACTGGCGTGTGCATGGCACGGTGGAGCGCAAGCGCCAAGCAGTTCGCCGACTGGACAGTGGTCTGATGCCAGCAGGCAGAGAGCCCGACGCGTTGCCTTGGGTGAGGGAGGGTCTTTATCCTTCCTGTGGCTCAGCGCATGGAGTTTTTCCAGACGTTTGGGCTCCACGCTGCCAGTCGAACACCGATTGCGAAGGATTGAATCAATGACAAACCGATTTCCCTGCCGGCGTGTCGACATGGATTTTTTCAGTACCGCGCCGGTTCGCTTCACTAATGTCATCGACATCAGCGCAACGCCGGATCAACTGTTCGCCGTATTTGAAGACGCCGACTCATGGACGGTGTGGGCGCCGGTCATCAAAAAAGTGACGTGGACCAGCCCCAAACCGTTTGGCGTGGGCACCACGCGCACTGTCGACACGCAGGGCGACGTCACCGCCTATGAAGAATTCATCGCCTGGGAACACGGCAAACGCATGGCGTTTCGCTTCAACGAATCATCGAAACCGGGCATGGAAGCATTTGGCGAAGATTACATTGTCGAAGCTACCGCCAACGGCTGTCTCCTGACGTGGACGGTGGCATTCGCTCCAACCGGCCTCGGCCGCGTCGTGATGCCGCTTGCTAAACCTGTTATCAAAATGGTGTTTGGAAAATTTCTGAAGAATTTGAAGAACTATGCTGAAGCGATGTAGAGGCAATCCCC
>CAYXJM010000373.1:0-3228 GCA_964465455.1 uncultured Klebsiella sp. | reverse complement strand
AGGGCGCGATGGTGGTGCCGATCTGCAACAAGCTCGAGTCCGAGATCGCCGAGCTCGAGGAGGACGAGCGCGCCGAGTTCCTCGCGGCGCTCGGCTTCGAGGAGCCGGGCCTGAACCGCGTGATCCGCGCCGGCTACCGGCTGCTGAACCTGCAGACCTATTTCACCGCCGGCGTGCAGGAAGTGCGCGCGTGGACCGTGCGCATCGGCGCCAAGGCCCCCGAGGCGGCCGGCGTGATCCACACCGATTTCCAGAAGGGATTCATCCGCGCCGAGGTGATCGCGTACGCCGACTTCGTGCAGTACCGCGGTGAACAGGGTGCCAAGGACGCCGGCAAGTGGCGCCTCGAGGGCAAGGAATACGTGGTGCAGGACGGCGACGTGATCCACTTCCGCTTCAACGTCTAGCCGGGCCTCGCCCGGGACGGCCGCAGGCAGCCCGCTCCCACATGGACGACACCGCCACCGCGTCGAGCCAGCGCGCCGAGCACCCGATCCTGGTGCTGTGCACGGTGATGCTCACCACCGTGATCACCTCGATCGACGCGACCATCGCGAACGTGGCGCTGCCGCACATGCAGGGCTCGCTGTCCGCGACCCAGGACCAGATCTCGTGGGTGCTCACCTCCTACATCGTGGCGACGGCGATCTTCATCCCGCCGACGGCATTCCTCGCGGCGCGCCTCGGCCGCCAGCACCTGATGGGGCTGATGGTGGCCGGCTTCCTGGTCACCTCGATGCTGTGCGGCGCCGCGACCTCGCTGCCGGAAATGGTCGTGTTCCGCTTCCTGCAGGGCGCCTTCGGCGCGGGCATGATGCCGCTGGGACAGGCGATCGTCATGGACCATTTCCCGCGGGAAAAGCAGGGACAGATACTCGCCGTCTGGGGCGTGGGCGCGATGTTCGGCCCGATCATCGGCCCGACCCTGGGGGGATACCTCACCGAGAGCCTGAACTGGCGCTGGGTGTTCTACGTCAACGTTCCCATCTGCCTGCTGGCGCTGGCGGGCGTGTGGCGCGTCGTGCCCAACACCGGCCTCGCGCGCGGCGCGCGCTTCGACTTCTTCGGCTTCGGCCTGCTCAGCGTCGCGATCGGCGCGCTGCAGCTCATGTTCGACCGCGGCCACTCCCTGAACTGGTTCGGGTCGACGGAGATCGTGATCGAGGCCACGCTGGCAGGACTGTGCTTCTACCTGTTCGTGGTGCACATCTTCACGGCGCGCAACCCCTTCATCGAACCGCGCCTGTTCAAGGACCGGAATTTGGTCTCCGGCCTGGTCGTCATCGCGCTCGGCAGCGTGGCGCTGATGGGGCAGATGGCGCTGCTGCCGAGCTTCCTGCAGCAGCTGATGCACATGCCCGTGGACACCACGGGGCTGCTGATGATCCCGCGCGGCATCGCCTCGATGATCGCCATGCTGATCACCGCGCGGCTAATCGGGCGCGTCGACCCGCGCTGGCTCATGGTGGCCGGCATCGCGTTGCTGGGCGTGTCGCTGTACGACATGTCGCGGATCAACCTCTACGTGGACAACGCCACCGTGATGCGCCTCGGCTTCGCGCAGGGCCTGGGCATGAGCCTGATGACGGGGCCGATGGCCGCGCTGGTGTTCTCGACGCTGGCGGACGACCTCTACGTCGAGGGCGCCGTGATGTACAACCTGATGCGCAACATCGGGGGCAGCATCGGCATCTCGGTGCTGTTCAGCGGGGTGGCGCAGAACACCCAGATCGCGCACGCGCGCCTCACCGAGAAGATCACGGCCTTCGACGGCGCGGCGGCGCTGCCGGCGCCCTGGCAGTGGAGCAGCACGGCCGGCGCGATGACGCTCGACGCGGAGATCGTCCGCCAGGCCGCGAGCGTCGCGTACCTGCAGGCCTATCTGCTGATGGCGGTGCTGGTGCTGCTCACGATCCCGCTGTGCTTCCTGTTCCGGAGGCCGAACCGGGCGCTCCCCGCCGGCGCCGCCGCGAGCGCGGGCGCCGAGCACTGAACACGCCGCCGACCTTGACAGGGTCTGCCCCACTGCGGAAAATGCGCGGCCCGTGGCGACGTAGCTCAGTCGGTTAGAGCACAGCATTCATAATGCTGGGGTCGGTGGTTCGAGCCCACCCGTCGCTACCAGAATCCGGGAAGGCCCGGCCGCAATGCGGCCGGGCCTTTTTTTCGCGCGTCGTTCGCGCCGTTTGCTAGCATGCGGCCTCCGCGGCCACGGACCGAAGCAAGGCATGCAGCTCTCCATCCTCGACCAGTCCATCGTGCGCCCGGGCAGCGACGCGCGCACCGCCTTCGCCGAGACGCTCGCGCTCGCGCGCCACGCCGAGCGCCTCGGCTACGCGCGCTTCTGGGTCTCCGAGCACCACGACTCGCCGGTGATCGCGGGCAGTTCGCCCGAGGTGCTGCTCGCCGCCATCGGCGCGGCGACGAATGCGATACGCATCGGCTCGGGCGGCGTGATGCTGCCGCACTACAGCGCCTACAAGGTCGCGGAGAACTTCGCGGTGCTGTCGAACCTCTACCCCGATCGCGTGGACCTCGGCGTGGGTCGCGCGCCAGGCGCCGACATGAACGCCGCGGTCGCGCTCGCGGCCGACGGACGCCCGAAATTCGAACGCTTCCCCGAACTGCTGCGCACGCTGACCGATGCGCTGTGGAACCCGGACTTCCGCCCGCGCGTGGGGCCCGTGCCCGCCAGCCGCATCCCGGTGTGGGTGCTCGGGACCAGCCCCGACAGCGCGCTGCTCGCGGCCGGGCTCGGGCTGCCCTATGCGGTGGCGCTGTTCATCAACCCGCAGTACGACCCGCGCATCGTCGCGGCCTATCGCAGCCACTTCCGTCCGTCGCCGCTCGCGCCCGCGCCGCGCGTGATGATCGCGATGAACGTTTTCTGCGCCGAGGACGAGGCGCAGGCCGTCGCGATGACCCGCGCGGCCGACATCACCTACATCCGCTTCCTGACGCAGCGCGGCGTGATCGCGATGTGCTCGCCCGAGGAAGCCGCGGACTACGCGTTCAGCCCCGAGGAGCGCGCCTTCGTCGCGGGCGTCTCGCGCGTGCGCGCGGTCGGCACGCCGCAGACGATCCGCGCGCGCGTCGAGGGCCTGGCCGCGCAGTTCCACGCCGACGAGGTGATGGCGGTGTGCAACAGCTTCCACTTCAGCGACCGGCTGCGGTCCTTCGAGTTGCTGGCCGAGGCCTTCACGGCGCCGCCGGTTGCAGCGCCGTAGG
>CAYXJM010000372.1:0-3242 GCA_964465455.1 uncultured Klebsiella sp. | reverse complement strand
CGCGCTCTCCTGGGGGTGGGTAACACCTGAGACACCGGCATTGGGCCGGTGAACCCCTCGAACCTGATCCGGATAATGCCGGCGAAGGGATAGGAAAACGCGCGCCGTCCGGCGTGCGCAGCAATATCCGCCAACGCTGGTCCGGATCTCCATTGCGGAGGTCGCGGATGCGTCACGTCTCATGTCTGTCCCCGCGCGGGGCGCGCCGGCGCGCGCTCGCGCTCGTCATTGCCGTGCTCGGCGCGTCGCCCGCGCTGGCTGCGGCGCCGCCCGACCAGCTCGAGGAGATCGTGGTCACGGCGCGGCTGCTGCCGAAGCCCGTCGACACCGTCGCCGCCAGCATCAGCGTGCTGCCCGCGGCGCTGATCCGCGAGCGCGAGGCCAACCATTTCGAGGAGCTGCTGAACGTGGCGCCGAACGTCAACTACAGCGCGGGCGCCTCGCGCGGGCGCTTCGTGCAGATACGCGGCATCGGGGAGCGCAGCCAGTTCGTCGATCCGGTCGATCCCTCGGTGGGGCTCTATATCGACGGCATCGATTTCAGCGGCCTCGGCAACGCGGGCACGCTGTTCGACGTCGAGCAGGTCGAGGTGCTGCGCGGGCCGCAGGGCACCGCCTTCGGCGCGAGCGCCATGGCCGGCCTGATCAACATCCGCTCGGCCGCGCCGGCCGACACCGCGATGGCGCGCGTCGAGGGCGGCGTCTCGGAGTACGGCGGCAGCACGCTCGGCGCGGTGGCGAGCGGCCCCGTGGCGCCGCAGCTCGGCGCGCGGATCGCGGTGCACCGCAACCGGAGCGACGGCTACATCGAGAACGATTTCCTCGGGCGCGACGACACCAACGCGATCGACGAGACCACGGCGCGCGCGCGCCTCGACTGGCAAGCGAACGATGCGCTGGCGCTCGGGCTCACGCTGATGCGCGTGGACGCGGACAACGGCTACGACGCGTGGTCGCTCGACAACACCCGCCATACCCTGTCCGACGAGCCGGGGCGCGACCGCCAGACCAGCGACGCCGCGGCACTGCGCGCCGACTGGGCGACCGATGCCGGCTTCGACGTTCAGGCGATCGCGACCTGGATGGGCTCGGACCTCGATTACGGCTACGACGAGGACTGGTCCTACGCGGGCATCTGCGACGGCAGCGACTGCGAGGGCTGGGAGTACTCCTCGACCGACCGCTACCTGCGCGACGTCGAGGCGGGCAGCGTGGATCTGCGGCTGGTTTCGCATCCGGGCGATCTCGCGTGGGTGGCCGGGCTCTACGCGATCCGGCGCGACACGAAGCTCGAGCGCCGCTTCTTCGACTGGGATCTCGACGCGCCCGGGCTCTTCCACAGCGACTACGAGAGCGGACACGCGGCGGTATACGGCGAGCTCGACTGGGCGGCGAGCGAGCGCCTGTCGGTGGGCGCCGGACTGCGGCTGCAGCGCTTCGAGGCCGATTACGCCGATTCGCTGGGCCTGCGCGAGGAGCCCGACGACAATCTCTGGGGCGGACAGTTGAGCGTGCAGTACGCGCTCGACCCGCATGCCATGGTCTACGCGCTGGTCTCGCGCGGCTACAAGGCCGGCGGCGTGAACGGCGAGGCGATCGGCAAGGCCGAGAAGTCCGGCCTCGATCCGTCCATCATCGCCTTCCTCGGGACGCGCAGCGAGTTCGATGCCGAGACGCTGTGGAACTACGAGCTCGGCTGGAAGTTCGCGAGCGCGGACCAGCGGCTGCGCCTGCGCACGGCGCTGTTCTGGATGGACCGCAACGACGTGCAGCTCAAGGCCTGGTACAACGAGGGGCCGCAGTTCGTCGGCTACACCGACAACGCGGCCAGCGGCAGCAACTACGGGCTCGAGGCCGAGGCCGGCTGGCAGCCGCTCGAGCGCCTGCGCCTCGACGCCTCGCTCGGCCTGCTCGCTACCGAGATCGGCGACTTCGTGGCCAACGACCCGGATCTCGGCTTCGTCGACAAGGACGGCCGCGATCAGGCGCAGGCGCCGGACTGGCAGTTCCACCTGGGCGCAGAGCTCGCGCTGTTCGCGCGCGGCTTTGCGCGGGTCGAATACGAGGGCAAGGACAGCTACTATCTCTCGGATTCCGACGACGAGCGCAGCGACGCCTACCGCCTGCTGCACCTCTCCGCCGGGTACCGCGGCGATCGCGTCGAGGCCACGGCGTGGGTGCGCAACGTGCTCGACGAGGATTACGTGGTGCACGGTTTCTACTTCGGCAACGACCCGCGCAAGTTCTACGTGAACGAGCCGTATTACCAGTACGGCGCCCCGCGCGTGGCCGGCGTCACCGTGTCATACCGCTTCGACTAGGGAGGCTTCATGCAGATTTCGGTGGACCTCAGCCTGTACCCGCTGCAGGACGAGTACATCCCGGTGATCATCGACTTCATCCACCGCGTGCAGGCGCACGAGGGGATCGAGGTCGTGCGCAACCAGATGACGACGCAGCTCTTCGGCGACTACGCACGGGTGATGGCGGTGCTCACCGCGGAGCTGCGCCACAGCTTCGAGACCCACGGCAAGGCGGTGATCGTGGCCAAGATCGTCAACGGCGACGTGCGCGCCAACCCCTGAGGCCGCCCCGTGAGCACGATGATCGCCGCGTGGCTGCAAGCGCACGGCTGGGAGGCCCTGGCGGTGGCGCTCGGCATCGTGTACCTGCTCGGGGCGATGCGCGAGAGCCTGTGGTGCTGGATCGCGGCCTTCCTGAGCACGCTGATCTACCTGTTCCTGTTCTGGCACGCGAACCTGCCGATGGAATCGGGGCTGCAGCTCTACTACCTCGCGATGGCGGTCTACGGCTGGTGGCACTGGCACCGTGGCAGCACCGCCAGCGCGGAGCCGCTGCCGGTGCGCACCTGGCCACTGCGCTACCACGTCGCGACCATTGCGCTGGTGCTCGCGGCCTCGCTGGCCTCTGGCGCGGTGCTCACGCACTTCGGGCTCGGGCGCCTGCCCTATGTCGACTCGTTCACGACCTGGGGCGCGATCGTCACGACCTGGATGGTGGCGCAGAAGCTGCTCGAGAACTGGCTCTACTGGCTGGTGGTCGACGGCGTCTCGCTGTACCTCTACATCGACCGCGGGCTGCACCTCACCGCGCTGTTGTTTGTGGTCTATCTTGTCATCGTGGTTTTCGGGTACTTCCAGTGGCGGCGTCATTATCGTGAACAACATGCAGCGTCCGATGCCGCGCGCGCTGGCTGAACTGTTCCGCGACTGGCGTCCCGA
>CAYXJM010000371.1:0-3245 GCA_964465455.1 uncultured Klebsiella sp. | reverse complement strand
TGCGCTACGCGGTGGTCGAGATGGGTGCGGCGAAGCCGGGCGACATCCGCTATCTCGGCGCCCTCGTGCGTCCGGACGTCGCGGTGCTCACCAACGCGCTGCCGGCGCACCTGCAGGGCTTCGGCAGCCTGCAGGCGGTGGCCGAGACCAAGGGCGAGATCTACGAGGCGCTCGGGCCGGGCGGCATCGCCGTGCTGAACGCCGACGAGCCGTTCGCCGATGCGTGGCTCGCGCGCATCGGGGCGCGCACGGTGGTGCGCGCCAGCGCCCGCGGCGCCGTGGATGCGGACGTGCGCGCCGAGGACGTCGCGATGCACGAAGGCGCGGCGCGCTTCCGCCTGGTCACCGCCGCGGGGGCCGTGCGCGTCGCGCTCGGCGTTCCGGGCGTGCAGCAGGTCGCCAACGCGGTCTGCGCAGCGGCCGCCGCGGCGGCCCTCGGCGTCGGGCTCGATGCCATTCGCGCCGGTCTCGAGTCGCTCGCGCCGGTGTCGCGACGCATGCAGCGCCTTGCCGGGGCGCGCGGCTGCGTGCTCATCGACGACAGCTACAACGCCAATCCCGGCTCGGTGCGCGCCGCCATCGATTCGCTGGCGACCTTCGGCGGCACGCGCGTACTGGCGCTCGGGAACATGGCCGAGCTCGGCGCGCAGAGCCGCGAGCTGCACCGCGAGGTCGGTGCGCACGCGCGTGCGCGCGGCATCGAGCACGTGTTCGCCTGCGGGCCGCACGCCGACGCGGTAGCCGAGGGCTTCGGTCGCGGCGCGAAGGCGTTGGCCTCGCGCGAGGAGGTGGCGGCGGCCTGCCGCGAATTCGATCGCGCGGGGAGCGTGATCCTGGTCAAGGGTTCGCGTTCGGCCGGCATGGAAGCCGTGGTGGCGGCGCTAGTGGAAGCGGAACCCGGCGCCGCCGGGACGGAGACGCACTGATGCTGCTGCTGCTGGCCGACTGGCTGAGCGAATACCACTCGGTGTTCAAGGTGTTCCAGTACCTCACCTTCCGCGGCATCCTCGGGGTGCTCACGGCGCTCGCGATCACGCTGCTGGTCGGTCCCGCGATGATCCGCCGCCTCAACCGCCGCCAGATCGGGCAGGCGGTTCGCAGCGACGGGCCGCAGACGCACCTGAGCAAGGCGGGCACGCCGACCATGGGCGGCGCGCTGATCCTGGTGGGCATCGTGACTAGCACGCTGCTCTGGGGCGATCTCGGCAACCGCTACGTCTGGGTGGTGCTCGCGGTCACCGTGGCATTCGGCGCAGTGGGCTGGGTCGACGATTACCGCAAGGTCGTCGAGAAGGACTCGCGCGGGCTCCCCGCGCGCTGGAAGTACTTCTGGCAGTCGGTCGCGGGGCTCGGCGCTGCGCTGTACCTCTACGCGAGCGCCGGATCGCCCGCGGAGACGCAGCTCATCGTGCCCTTCTTCAAGCAGGTGACGCTGGCGCTCGGGCCACTGTACGTGGTGCTCGGCTACTTCGTGATCGTCGGCGCGAGCAACGCGGTGAACCTCACCGACGGGCTCGACGGACTCGCGATCATGCCGAGCGTGCTCGTGGCCGGTGCGCTGGCCGTCATCGCCTACCTGGCGGGACACAGCGAGTTCGCGCCGTACCTGCACATCCCCTACATCAAGGGCGCCGGCGAGCTGGTCATCTTCTGCGGCGCGCTGGCTGGCGCCGGCCTCGGCTTCCTGTGGTTCAACACCTATCCGGCGATGGTGTTCATGGGCGACGTGGGCGCGCTGGCGCTGGGCGCGGCGCTGGGGGTCATCGCGGTGATCGTTCGCCACGAGATCGTGTTCTTCATCATGGGCGGGGTGTTCGTGATGGAGACGGTCTCGGTGATGCTGCAGGTCGCCTCCTTCAAGCTGACCGGGCGGCGCATCTTCCGCATGGCGCCGATCCACCACCATTTCGAACTCAAGGGGTGGCCCGAGCCGCGCGTGATCGTGCGCTTCTGGATCATCACCGTCGTGCTGGTCCTGTTCGGGCTGGCCACACTGAAACTGCGCTGAGCGGAGCGCCACGGGCTATGGACAACGCGGTCGGGCAGGCGAGGCGGGTCGTGGTCGGCATGGGCCAGACCGGGCTGTCGTGCGCGCGCTACCTGGCCGCGCGCGGGCTGCCCTTCGCCGCGGTCGACAGCCGCGACGAACCGCCGCTGCTCGCGCGCTTCCGCGCCGAGTTCCCGCGGGCGGAGCTGCGCACGGGCGGCTTCGACGCCGCGTTCCTCGCCGCGGCCTCCGAGGTGGTGCTGAGTCCCGGCGTCGATCCCGCGGAGCCGGCGATCCGCGCCGCGCGCGCGGCGGGCGCCGTGGTGCTCGGCGACATCGAGCTGTTCCACCGCGAGGCGCGCGCCCCGGTCGTCGCGATCACCGGCACCAACGCCAAGAGCACCGTCACCACGCTGGTCTGGCTGATGGCGCAGCAGGCCGGGCTGCGCGTGGCCTGCGGCGGCAACCTCGGAACGCCCGCGCTCGAGCTGCTGGCGCCCGACGTGGCGCTGTACGTGCTCGAGCTCTCGAGCTTCCAGCTCGAGACCGTGATCGACTTCCGCGCCGACGTCGCCGCGGTCCTCAACATCGCGCCCGATCATCTCGACCGCTATCCCGACATGCGCGCCTACCGCGAGGCGAAGCTGCGCGTCTACCGCGGCGCGCGCTGCGCGGTGTTCAACCGCGACGACGCGCTGACGCTGCCGCACGCCGGCGACGGCGAGCGGCGCCTGAGCTTCGGCGAGGGCAGCCCGCAGGCCGGTGACTACGGCCTGATCGAGCGCGGCGGCGCCGAGTGGCTGGCCTGCGGCGGCGAGGCGCTGATAGCCGCGCGCGAGCTCGGCCTGCGCGGGCGGCACAACGTGCTGAACAGCCTCGCGGCGCTGGCGATCGCCGGAGCCGCCGGCATTGCGCGCGACGCGCAGATCGCGGTGCTGCGCAGCTACCGCGGACTGCCGCACCGCTGCCAGTTCGTGGCGCGCATCGGCGACGTCGACTTCTACGACGACTCCAAGGGCACCAACGTCGCGGCGGCGGTGGCCGCGTTGCGCGGCTTCGCGCCGCGGGGCGGCGGACGCACCGTGCTGATCGCCGGCGGCGTCGCGAAGGAGCACGACTTCGCCCCGCTCGCCGACGCGCTCGCGCGCGCGGGCCGCGCCGCCGTGCTGATCGGCAGCTCCGCCGGGCTGCTCGTCGGCGCGCTCGCGGGCACGGTGCCGCTCGAGCGCGCCGCGGACATGGACGAGGCGGTGGCGCG
>CAYXJM010000370.1:0-3246 GCA_964465455.1 uncultured Klebsiella sp. | reverse complement strand
CCCCACGTGCGCGACCGCACGATCGGCATGCCGATGCGCTTCAGCCAGGGCTTCATGCTGGGCGGCGACCCCGTTGGCCTCTTCGGCCAGCGCTGCGGCCAGGCCTTCGGTCACGTCGGGCTCGTGAACAACATCACCTGGGCCGATCCCGAGCGCCAGATATCGGTGGCCCTGCTGGTGAGCGGCATTCCCTTGCTCGGCGGCAGCTATCTCGCGCTGCTCAGGCTCATCGCCCGCATCGCGGGCGGCTGTCCGCGCGTCGGGAGTTGAGTCCGTGAGCGTCCGCACCGAGCGCTGCGGACGCATCGCGACCGTCGTGATCGACCGGCCTGCGGCGCGCAACGCCGTCGACGGGCCGACGGCGGCCGCGCTCGCGGCCGCTTTCCGCGCTTTCGACGCCGACGAATCGCTCGACGTCGCCGTGCTCTGGGGCGCGGGCGGAACCTTCTGTGCCGGCGCCGACCTGAAGGCCGTCGCCGGGGAGCCCGCGCGCGCGAATCGCGTCGCGCCCGATGGCGACGGCCCGATGGGCGTCTCGCGCATGCGGCTGGCGAAACCGGTGATCGCGGCCGTGTCCGGTCACGCGGTCGCCGGCGGGCTGGAACTCGCGGCATGGTGCGACCTGCGCGTCGCCGAGGAGAGCGCCGTTTTCGGCGTGTTCTGCCGCCGCTGGGGCGTGCCGCTGATCGACGGCGGGACCGTGCGCCTGCCGCGGCTGGTCGGCACGAGCCACGCGCTCGACATGATCCTCACCGGCCGCGCGGTCGGTGCACGCGAGGCGCTCGCCATGGGGCTCGCGAACCGCGTGGTACCCAACGGTACGGCGCGCGCGGCCGCCGAGGCGCTCGCGGCGGAGATCGCGCGCTTCCCGCAGGCCTGCCTGCGCGCGGATCGCCTCGGCGCGCTCGAACAGGAAGGGCTGGGCCTCGAGGAGGCGATGCGCAACGAATTCCGCCGTGGCGCCGCGATCGTCGCCGCGCCCGGGATGCGCGAGGGGGCCGCGCGCTTTGCCCGCGGCGAGGGCCGGCACGGCAGCTAGCCGCGGCACGCCCGGCCGCCCCCCGATGCGCCGGCCGCGGCGACAACGCCACAGAACGCCTGCCGCTCCATGCGGTTCATGGCAAACTCCCGATGATCGCGATGTGGCACCTGCCCCTGCGACGGCGGCTCGCGGTCGCCGCGCTGCGGTGGCCACGTCGTGCGCGAGCGGCTATAGTCGCCGCCTCCGGAAGAGGGCGCGCGGATGTCGATCGAGGAAGACAACAAGGAACGGGTGCGGCGATTCATCGCCGCGATGAGCGCGGGCGATGCCGCCGCGATCGTGGATGCCTACGCCGAGGACGGCGCGGTCTGGACCTCGGGCCACACGCTGATCTCCGGCACGTTCGGCAAGCCGCAGATACGCGAGGCGGCGGGGCGCATCTTCGAGGCCTTCCCGCAGGGCATCGCGTTCACGATCCACGCGATGACCGCGGAGGGCGAGCGGGTGGCGGTCGAGGCGGAGTCGCGCGGCCTGCACGTGTCGGGGAAGCTCTACAACAACCTCTACCACTTCCTGTTCGAGTTCCGCGACGGCAAGCTGCTGCGCCTGAAGGAATACATGGACACGGAACTGGTGACGGAAATACTGTGCGGCGGCCAGCGTCCGCCCGCACGGTGAACGGGCCGGGGCGCGTGCTCGCTGCACGCACCGGCACTGAAACACGACGGAGAAGCATCTGATGGGCAATTTCAGCATTGCAGTGGGCATGTTCGGTGTCCACAACTATTACGGCGGTGACGCGCGCGGTTACCTGGAAGCGGCGAAGCTCGCCGACGCGGCCGGGGTGGACCAGGTCGTGTTCACTGACCACGTCGTGATGGGCGAGCACACCGACCGCTATCCCTATGGACCGTTTCCGCTGCCGCCGAGCGCGCCGTGGTTCGAGCCGCTGACGCTGCTCAGCGCGATTGCCGCCGTGACCACGCGCATCGGACTCGCCACGGGGATCCTGATCGCGCCGCTGCGCCCTGCGGCGGTACTGGCCAAGATGCTCGCGACGCTGGACACCCTCGCGCCGGGCCGGCTGCAGATCGGCATCGGCACCGGCTGGCAGCGCGAGGAATTCGACGCCGTGGGCCTCGACTTCGACCGGGCCTGGACGATGCTCGACGACGGCGTGCGCGCGATGAAGGCGCTGTGGCGCGAAGCGCCGGCGAGCTTCGCCTCGTCCACGGTGAGCTTCGAGCGCGTCTACAGCACGCCGTTCCCGCGCGACGGCGGCATCCCGATCTGGTACGGCGTGAAGCCCACGCCGCGCCAGGCGCAGCGCATCGCCGAGCTCGGCGCCGGCTGGATCCCGATTTCCACCGACTTCGACTACGTGCGCGACGGCGTGGCGCGCATTCGCGAGGCTTTCGCGGCGGCGGGTCGTGACCCCGCGACGCTCGCGGTGCGCGCGCACCTGCCGATGCACTTCGACGCGAGCGGCAAGGGCGATCTCGAGCGCACGATCGCCGACATCCCGGCGATGCTGGAAGCGGGCGCCACCGTCGTCGAGTTCGAGCATCACCCCTACATCACGGATCCGGCGCAGCTGCCGGAGTTCTACGCGCGCATCGCGGCCGCGAAGCAGCAGTTCTGAGGCGCGCAAGAGGCCGGGCCGTGACAGCGGCCGGCCTCTCTCGTCTGCGCGGCAGGCGTCAGCGCCGGCTGTAGGCCGACATCCCGAGACCGAACTGCGCGATGAGGTCGCGCATCACCTCGGCGACGCCGCCACCGAAGGTGTTGATCTGGCACTTGCGGTAGTGCTCCTCGAGGTCGCCGTTCAGCGCCGCGCCGGGCGAGCCTCGGCGCAGCCCTCCGGCCATGCCGGTCACGTTGAGCATCAGCTTGTCGACGGCGATCAGGCACTCCGTGCTGTAGGCCTTGATCGCCGAGGCGAAGGCCGGGTCCGGCTCGCCGGTATCGAGCTGCCAGGCCATGCGCCAGTTCATCAGGCGCATCGCTTCGAGGCGCGCGTAGACCTCGGCCAGCGTCGACTGCGCCCACGGAACGTCGGCGATGCGCTTGCCGTCGGCCCCTTCGGTGGTCTGCGCCCACCGCAGCACGCGGGCGAGCAGGCCCCAGCCCTGGATGCCGATGGCCGCGAGCCCCACGCGCTCGTGGTTCAGCTGCGAGGTGATCAGTTTCCAGCCCCCGTTCAGCTCGCCGGCGATCATCGAGGCCGGCACGCGCACGTTGTCGTAGTAGCTGGCGTTGGAGCG
>CAYXJM010000369.1:0-3250 GCA_964465455.1 uncultured Klebsiella sp. | reverse complement strand
GCGCGCAGCTGCTTCTCTGCCACCGGATCCCGGTTGTTCAGCCAGCGCTGGTAGAGCGCCAGCACGTCCGCGGTGCCCGGTTGCTCCTCCGCGCGCGAGCAGGCCCCGGCCACCATCTCGAGCATCCGGCCGAAGGTGCGTGCGAGCTCGGCGAAGATGTGGCGGTTGCCGCGGGCGTTGTCCGCCAGGTAGTCGTAGGCGCCGCCGCCCATGCCGATGAAATAGTCGCGACGGATGCCGCGGCGCGCGTAGCGTTCGGGAAAGACAGCGCCCAGGAACAGGGCCATGTCCCCGAGCTGCTGCAGCACGAGGCAGCGCTCCCGCTCGTTGCGGGCCTCCATGGCGTCGCCGTAGAGCAGGGCCAGCGGCCGCAGTCCGAGCTGGCCGTTCTCATGGGCGAAAAGCCGCTCGCTGCGCGCGAAGCGATCCATCAGGCTGCCCAGGTACCAGCAGGTGTCTTCGTGGGGCGGGGGCCGCAAGCGTCTGGCGTGGTCGCTGAGGCGCTCCTTGAAGTAATGCGACAGGGACGTCTCGGAGACGGGCAGCAGCTGAGCATCCGCGAGCATGAGCACCTCCAGGCACCGTGCCGTTGCTTTTCTTATAGCGCACGAACGGGGGCTTGCAAAATCGCCTCGTCACGCCGGCCGGACACGTGCGATGCCGCCGTCCGCGAGCGCGTTGACCCGCGTGAGCGGCAGGCGTAGCGTGGATGGCCTCAGCGGGAGGGCCGACCATGCGGGCGACGATGCGCTTCCTGGCGATGTCGGGTGTGATGACCGGATTGGCCGCGCACGCGGCGCCAGGCTCGTTGCCGGAGGTGGTCGGCGCCGATCTCGCGTCGGCGGTGGACGCGTGCACCGAGGTCGGCGGCAAGGCGCTCGCGGCCGCCGATTTCGCGAGCGAGAACTTCTGCGAGCGCTACGTCGAGTGGAACCGCGAGACGCAGCGGTTCGACTACGCGCCCGTGGGCACGGTGAGGGCGATTCAATAGCCGCGCTACGGTGCGGCGGCGACGCAACAACGCGATGAAGCAGCTGCCCAACGCGATCACGGTGCTGCGTGCAGCACTGGTTCCGCTGCTGGCGTGGTTGCTGTTGCAGCGTGACTACGCCAGCGCGCTGCTGCTGTTCCTCGCCTCGGGGTTCAGCGATTTCGCCGACGGCTGGATTGCACGGCGCTTCGACCTGCGCACGCGCTTCGGCGCGATCGCCGACCCGCTCGCCGACAAGCTGACCATGCTCACGGTCGCCGTGCTGCTGGCGACGCAGGGCTCGCTGCCGTGGTGGTTCGCGTTGCTGGTCATCGGGCGCGACCTCGTGATCGTCGCCGGCGCCACGGCTTATCACGTCGCGATCGGCGAGGTCGAGATGGCGCCGATCCGGGTATCCAAGATCAACACGGCGCTGGAGTTCGCGTTCCTCGGCAGCGTGCTTGCGCTCGCGGCGGGACTGCTCGGCAAAGGCGCGTGGTATCCGGGACTGCTCTACGCGACGGCGGTGACGATAATCGCCTCCGGCGCGTCCTACGTGATCGCGTGGAGCCGCAAGGCGATGCGCCGGGGGCGATGCGAGGGCTGAGCAGGCCCGCCGCGCCGTGTCATGCTTGTCGCCGTACTCGTCTGGAGCCAACGGAGGCCGTGATGAATTTGCACAACAGGCATGCGGTGGCCGCGCGGTCGCGCGACCTGTCGGCCACGGCGGTGACCGGTGGTTCGATGCGGCCGGGCGCAGTGCGCCGTGCGCTGTGGGCGGCGGCGTGCGTGTTGCTGGCAGCCGCCGGTTTCAGTCGGGGCGCTCTGGCAGATGCGGCGTCCGCGACGGTGACGCCGGCCTACGGAGGGAACGGCGTGCCGCTGGTGTTCGGCCACGCCGGATTCGATCTCGTGACGGTGGGGTACGCGCAGTCCGAGTTCTTCCTCGAGGGGACGGCACGCGCCCATGCGCCCGTCGATCCGCTCGCGAGCGACGGCAAGTGGAACGTCACGCCGGTCTCGCCTGCCGTGTACCGGACCCGGCTGGTCGTCAACCGGCCGATCGACGCCCGCGCCTTCAACGGCAGCGTTGTCGTCGAGTGGCTCAACGTCTCGGGAGGCGCGGACGCCAGCCCCGACTGGCAGCACATGCACGTCGAGTTGATCCGCCAGGGCTACGCCTGGGTCGGCGTCTCCGCGCAGTCCGTGGGCCTCAACCAGCTCAAGTGCGCGGGCCCCGGTGCGGGCTGTCCGGCCCCGGGCGATCCCCTGCGTTACGCATCGCTCGCGCATCCCGGGGACAGCTACTCCTACGACATCTTCTCGCAGGCCGGGCAGGCGATCCGCGACCAGCGGCTGTTGGTCCTCGGCGGGCTGGTCCCCGAACGGCTCATCGCCGTCGGCGAATCCCAGTCGGCGTGGCGACTCACCACCTACATCAACGCGGCGCATCCGCTCGTCGAGGTGTACGACGCGTTCGTGGTGCACAGCCGCGGCGCCGGTGGGGCCGCCCTCACGCAGCCGCCACTGCCCGCGGTGCCAACCCCGGTTCCCACCTACATCCGCAGCGACCTCGACGTGCCGGTGATGGTGTTCCAGGCCGAGAACGACACCGGCGCACTCCTGGCACGACAGCCGGACGGGCCCCTGTTCCGGCTCTGGGAGGTCGCGGGCACGGCGCACTACGACCAGTACGGGCTGATCCAGGCGGGCAGCGACCGGGGCGGGCAGTCCTCGGTCGCAGCCTGGTTCGACAGCATGCTGAACCCGACCAGCCATCCGAGCGCGAGTTTCAGTTGCCAGGCGCCGATCAACACCGGGCCGGCCACTTTCGTGATGCGGGCACTCGTACGCGCGCTCGACGCCTGGCTCGTCGACGGAACGCCGCCTCCGATGGCAGAGCGACTCCAGACGAACAGCATCACGCCGGCGCAATACGCGGTCGACGCCTACGGGAACGTGCTCGGCGGGATTCGCACCCCGGCGGTGGACGCGCCCGTGGCGCGGATCAACGGCCTGGGCCAGCCCGCCGGTGGCACGGGCGCGTTCTGTTTCCTCTTCGGCGTCACGGTGCCCTTCACGACGTCACAACTCCTCGAGTTGTACGGGAACCACGGGGGCTTCGTCTCCGAGTGGACCCGGGCGACCCGCAGCGCGGTCAATGCGGGCTTCCTCCTGCACGAGGACGCGCGGCAGATGCGGGCTGTCGCCGCAAAGGCGAGGATCCTGAACAGGAAGCCTTAGACTGGCCGTTGGCGCGGCAGAGCATTGCACTCCAGT
>CAYXJM010000368.1:0-3258 GCA_964465455.1 uncultured Klebsiella sp. | reverse complement strand
AAGGCGCCGGCGTGGCGCGCCGTGAAATCCTCGCCGCGGAAGTGCGCGGCCGCGACGTAGGCGCGCGGATGCAGCTTGTGCGCGATCTCGCCGAGCTCGTGCAGGCCGTACTGCATGGGCACCGGGCTCACGATCGCGCCGAGCGCCGCGAGCGCGAGATAGCTCGCGACGGACTCCACGGTGTTCGGCAACTGCAGCACCACCACGTCGCCGCGCGAGACGCCGTCGCGCGCGAACTCCGCGGCGAGCGCCAGCACGCGCGCGCGCAGCTCCGCCCAGCTGAGGGCGAGCGGCCGGCCGCTGGTGAAGCTCTGCCGGTTCGCGGGATCCAGCAGCGCGACGGCGCCGGGATCGGCGGCCGCCGCCTGCTCGAACAGCTGCCAGGTGGTGGTGTCGCCCCACCAGCCGAGCGAGCGGTAATGCGCGATCTTTTCGGGCGATGCGGTCTGCATGGCGTGGCACCGTGGCTGTCCGGCGTTCCGCGCCGGGGACGGCCGGAGTCTAGCACGCGTCCCGCGAGCGCCGCAGGCACGCGCTGCGCCGCGCGCCGCGGCTTATAATCGCCCGCGCCCCGGCAAACGCTCGCAGCACACGGAACCGCGCGAAGGTGAACGAACCACAGCCCGATCTGACGGACCCGTCGCTGCTCGCGCCGGACACGGTTGCGCAGCGGCTCGCAACGGATCCCGCCCGCGGACTCGGCGAGGCCGAGGCCGCGCGCCGTCTCGCGCGCGACGGACGGAACGAGCTGCGCAGCGCGCCGCGGCAGCCACTGTGGCGCCGCATCCTCGCGCACTTCCGCGACCCGCTGATCTACCTGCTGCTGGCCGCGGTGGCGATCACGCTGCTGGCCTGGGGCCTCGAGGGGATGCAGGGGCTGCCCGTCGATGCGATCGTGATCCTCGCGATCGTGCTGCTGAACGCGGCGCTCGGCTTCGCGCAGGAGGCGCGCTCGGAGAGCGCCGCGGCGGCGCTCGCGAAGATGACGGCCGTCACCAGCTCCGTGCTGCGCGACGGCCAGGTGCGACGCGTGCCCAGCGCGGAACTGGTGCGCGGCGACCTGCTGGTGCTCGGCGAGGGCGACAGCGTCGGCGCCGACGCGCGCCTGCTCGCGGCCGACACGCTGCGCGTGCTCGAGGCGGCGCTCACCGGCGAGAGCGTCGCGGTGCTGAAGGCGACCGGCACGCTTCCCGCCGCGGTCCCCGTCGGCGATCGCGCCAACATGGTATTCAAGGGCACGGCGGTTGCGCAGGGCGCGGGGCGCGCGATCGTGACCGCGACCGGCATGGCCACCGAGATGGGAGCGATCGCGAGCCTGCTCGATGCGACCGTCGAGGAACCCACGCCGCTGCAGGACGAGGTGCGGCGCATCGGACGCATGCTCGGCGTCGCGGTGCTGGTGATCGCGGCGGTCGTGGTGGGCACGGTGCTGGCACTGACCGATTTGCGCGGGCCCTCCGACGTGGTAGCGGTGCTGCTGCTCGGCGTGAGCCTGGCCGTGGCCGCGGTACCCGAGGGGCTCCCGGCGATACTCTCCGTGGTGCTCGCGATCGGGGTGCAGCGCATGGCGCGGCACAATGCGATCGTGAAGAAGCTCTCCTCCGTGGAAACGCTGGGCGCGGCCACGGTGATCTGCTCGGACAAGACCGGCACGCTCACGCGCTCCGAGATGACCATAGAGCGCGCGATGACGGGCTCCGGCGAATCGCGCATCACGGGCGTGGGCTACGCGCCGGAAGGGCGCGTCGAGCACGAGGGACGCGAGCTCGGCGCGGGCGCGCTGCACGAGGAGCACGTGGTGCTGCTCTGCGGCGGCAGCCTCGCGAGCACGGCGGACCTGCGCCAGGATGCCGAGGGGCGCTGGGAAATCCACGGCGACCCGACCGAGGCGGCCTTCCTCGTGGCCGAGCGCAAGCTGAACGTGCACGAGTGGCGCGGGCGGCGGTTCGAACGCGTGGCCGGGATCCCCTTCAGCTCCGAGCGCAAGATGATGTCCACGATCGCGATCGACCACGACGAGGGCGATCGCCTGGTGCTGATCAGCAAGGGCGCCCCCGACGTGCTGCTCGGGCGCTGCACGCGTGTGCGCGTGGGCGCCGCGGTCGTGCCGCTCGACGAGCGCCTGCGCGCCGCGGCGCTCGCCGACGTCGACGCGCTGTCCGACGCCGCGCTGCGCACGCTCGCGGTCGCGTACCGGCCGCTCGCGCCCGGCGAGCGCGCGCAGGACGGGGAAGCGCTGGAGCGCGAGCTGATCTTCGTCGGCACCGTCGGCATCATCGATCCGCCGCGCCCGGAGGCCGCCGCCGCGATCCGCGAGGCGCAGCGCGCCGGCATCCGGGTGGTCATGATCACCGGCGACCACCCGCGCACGGCGGCGCGGATCGCGGCGGATCTCGGCATCGCGTCGCCGGGTTCGCCGGCACTGAGCGGTGCGGAAATGGACGCGCTCGACGAGGCCGCGCTGGCCGAGGCCGTGCGCCGGCACGCGGTCTTCGCGCGCGTGGCGCCCGCGCACAAGCTGCGCATCGTCGACGCGCTGCAGGCCGACGGCCACGTGGTGGCGATGACCGGCGACGGCGTGAACGACGCGCCGGCGCTCAAGTCCGCCGACATCGGCGTCGCGATGGGCATCGCCGGCACCGAGGTGGCGAAGGAAGCCGCGCGCATGATCCTCGCCGACGACAACTTCGCCACCATCGTGGCGGCGGTGCGCGAAGGGCGCGGCATCTTCGACAACATCCGCAAGTTCCTGCGCTACCTGCTGTCGTCGAACATGGGCGAGGTGCTCACGGTGTTCCTCGGCGTGACCGGCGCCGCGTTGATCGGGCTGGATGCCGGCGACGGCGCGCTCGCGCTGCCGTTGCTGGCGACGCAGATACTCTGGATCAACCTGGTCACCGACTCGGGGCCCGCGCTCGCGATGGGCGTCGACCCGCACGCCGACGACGCGATGGCGCGCCCGCCGCGCCGGCGCGACGAGCGCGTGATCGACGCGCGCATGTGGTCCGGCGTGCTGCAGGTGGGGCTCGTGATGGCGCTGGCCACCCTGTTCTGCATCGACCTCCATCTGCCGGGCGGTTTCGTCGAAGGCGGCCACGGACTCGCGACCGCGCGCACGGCCGGCTTCACGACCCTCGTGCTGGCCCAGCTCTTCAACTGCTTCAACGCACGCTCGGAAACGGCCAGCGCCTTCCGCGGCCTGTTCCGCAACCGCTGGCTGTGGGGAAGCGTCGTGCTGGCGGCGCTGCTGCAGGTGGC
>CAYXJM010000367.1:0-3268 GCA_964465455.1 uncultured Klebsiella sp. | reverse complement strand
CTACGGGCGCGACGCCGAGGGCCATGTGCGCACCTTCTCGCGCGGGGGCTCGGACGTGAGCGGCGCGATCGCCGCACGGGCGGCCCATGCCGCGCTCTACGAGAACTGGACCGACGTGTCCGGGCTGTTGATGGCCGACCCGCGCATCGTCGAGAGCCCGCGGCCGATGGCCGAAGTGACCTACGCCGAGATCCGCGAGCTGTCGTACATGGGCGCCTCGGTGCTGCACGACGAGGCCATGGCGCCGGTGCGCGAAGTGGGCATCCCGGTCAACATCCGCAACACCAACGAGCCCGCGCACCCCGGCACGCGCATCGTCGCGAAGCTCTCGCCCGAAGTGGAGAAGAGCACGCTGATCGCGGGCGTCGCGGGCAAGACCAACTTCGCGATGATCACCATCGGCAAGCACCTGATGAACCGCGAGGTCGGCTTCGTCTACCGCCTGCTCGGCGTGCTGGAGCACCACGGCATCGCCTTCGAGCACTGCCCCTCGAGCATCGACAGCGTGAGCGTGATCCTGAACGCCGCGCAGATCGAGGGCCAGACCGAGCAGGTGCTCGCCGACATCCGCCGCACGCTGCAGCCCGACGAGCTCGACTTCGTGCCGCGCATCGCGCTGATCGCCATCGTGGGCGAGGGCATGGCGCACGCGGTGGGCATCGCGGCGAAGGTGTTCGCGGCGCTGGCCGCCGCCGGCGTGAACGTGCGCCTGATCAACCAGGGCGCCTCGGAACTCAACATCATCGTCGGCGTGGCCCCCGACGACTACCCGGCGGCGGTGCGCGCGATCTACGCCGCCTTCGTCAACTGAATCCCTGCAGGAGACCGACCGATGACCAGCGTGATCGACATCGACTACGGCCCGCTCGCCGCCCTGATCGGCACCTGGCGCGGCGACCGCGGCATGGACGTGGCGCCGGAGCCCGACGGCACCGGGCGCAGCCCCTACTTCGAGACCATCGAGTACGTCGCCGGCGGCGAGGTCAGCAACGCCGAGGCGCAGACGCTGAAGGTGGTGCGCTACCACCAGGTGGTGCGGCGCAAGAGCAACGGCGAGGTCTTCCACGACCAGGTCGGCTTCTGGCTCTGGGATCCCGCGAGCGGCACGCTGATGCACTCGCTCGCGATCCCGCGCGGGGTCTGCGTGCTGGCCGGCGGCACGCACACGGGCCGGCCCGAGGCCGACGGCAGCACGGTGCTCGAAGTCGCCGCCGAGGCCGGCAGCGCCGACTGGGGCATCGTGCAGTCGCCGTTCATGCAGGCGAAGGCGCGCACCACCGCCTTCCGCCACCGCATCGCGGTGAGCGGCAACAGCATGAGCTTCAGCGAGACCACGGTGCTCGACATCTACGGCCGCGTCTTCGAGCACACCGACGACAACACGCTCGAGCGGGACTGAGCGCGATGCCGGCCGCCAGCCTGCGCGCCGCGCGGCGCGTCGTGGTGCTGAGCGGGGCGGGCGTCTCGGCCGAGAGCGGCATCGCGACGTTCCGCGACGCGCAGACCGGGCTGTGGGAGCGCTTCCGGGCCGAGGAGCTCGCCACACCCGAGGCCTTCCGGCGCGACCCCGCCCTGGTCTGGGGCTGGTACGAGTGGCGGCGCATGCAGGTGCTGCGCGCCGCGCCGAATCCCGCGCATCACGCCATCGCGGCGCTCGATCGCCGGATCGCCGCGCTCACGGTGGTGACGCAGAACGTCGACGACCTGCACGAGCGCGCCGGCAGCCGCGACGTGGTGCACCTGCACGGCAGCCTGCACGCGCCGCGCTGTTCGGCCTGCGCGGGGCCCTTCGCGCTGGCGCCCGGGATCCCGGCCGAGCCCGAGGGCGGGCGTCGCCTCGAGCCGCCGCGCTGCGCGGGCTGCGGCGCCGCGGTGCGGCCCGGCGTGGTCTGGTTCGGCGAATCCCTGCCGCAGGCCGCGTGGCTGCGCTCGCAGCGCGCGTTCGAGGACTGCGAGCTGCTGCTGACCGTGGGCACCTCGGGCCTCGTGCATCCCGCGGCCGGCCTGCCCGCGCTGGCGCGCCGTGCCGGCGCCACGGTGGTCGTGATCAACCCCGTGCCGACCGCGCTCGACGCGGTGGCGCACCACGTGCTGCGCGGCCCGGCCGGCGAGCAGCTGCCGGCGCTGCTGGCGGCGGCGTTCGGAGATTGAACACACGGAGGACGACATGAAGATCGGCATGACCCTGCCCCTGATGGAACCGGGCGTGGACGGCGCGGTGCTGGAGCGCTGGGCACGCGCGGTGGACCGTGGTCCCTTCTCCTCGCTGTGTTTCGGCGAGCGCATGGCCTTCGGCAACCCCGAGCTGCTGACGCTGCTCGGCGCCTGCACGGCGTGGACCACGCGCGTGCGCCTGGTGACCACGGTGATCGTCGCGCAGCTGCACGACCCGGTGATGCTGGCCAAGGCGCTGGCCACCGCCGACATGCTGTGCGGCGGGCGCCTCACCGTGGGGCTCGGCGTCGGCGGTCGCGTCGAGGACTACGTGGCAGCGGGCGCCGATCCGGCGACGCGCACCCATCGCGAGCTCGCCGCCCGCGTGGCGGTCATGAAGCGCGTCTGGGCCGGCGAGAAGGTCGTCGACACGCTGCTGCCGGTGGGGCCGGCGCCGCGACAGCCGGGCGGCCCGGAACTGCTGGTCGGGGCGCAGGGGCCGAAGGCGATCCGGCAGGCCGCGGCGTGGGCCGACGGCATCGCCGGCTTCAGCTTCAACCTCGACATGGCCGAGACGGAGCGCAGCTTCGGGCAGGTGCGCAGTGCCTGGGCCGAGGCCGGGCGCCCGGCGCCGCGCCTCACCACGGCCTTCTGGTTCGCGCTCGGCGAGGGCGCGCGCGCGCAAATCGAGCGCCACCTGCGCCACTACTTCAACTGGATCGACCCGGCCGCGCTCGCGGCGATGCTGCCGGTCACCGGCTTCGCCGGCAGCGAGGCCGAGCTGAAGCAGGTGCTGCGGCGACTCGCGGATCTCGGCACCGACGAGGTGCAGCTGATCCCGACCAGCGACGATCTCGCGCAGCTGGAGCGGGTGGCCGCGCTTGTCGGCTGAGCGCCGTCCGTTCCGCTTTGCCGATCTCGCGCGCGAGTGCCGCGTCGAGACCGGCTGCCACGCGCTGCACGGCGCGCGCGGCCCGCGACTCGGCGCGCGCGTGCTCGTGCCGCCGGAACTCCACGGCCGCTATCCCTACAACGCCTCGGCCTACGCCTTCCTGCAGCAGTTGCGCGACGAGATCCGCGAGTTCGGCGTGATCGAGTTCCCGCGGCTGCCGCT
>CAYXJM010000366.1:0-3273 GCA_964465455.1 uncultured Klebsiella sp. | reverse complement strand
AGCCAGATCTACCGCATCGATCACTACCTCGGCAAGGAGACGGTGCAGAACATCCTGGCGCTGCGCTTCGCCAACGCGCTGTTCGAGCCGATCTGGAACCGCCGCTACGTCGACCACGTCCAGATCACCGTGGCCGAGGACGAGGGCGTCGGCACGCGCGGCGGCTACTACGACGACGCCGGCGCGCTGCGCGACATGGTGCAGAACCACCTGCTGCAGCTGCTGTGCCTGGTCGCGATGGAGCCGCTGGTCAACTACGAGGCCGAGGAGCTGCGCAACAAGAAGGTCGACGTGCTGAAGGCCGTGCGCGCGCTGCCGCTCGACGACCCGCACGCCTGCGCGGTGCGCGGCCAGTACGCCGCCGGCAGCAGCGGCGCGCAGACGCTCCGCGGCTACCGCCAGGAGCGCGGCGTGGCGCCGCAGTCGGCCACCGAATCGTACGCGGCGCTGAAGCTCTACATCGACAACTGGCGCTGGCACGGCGTGCCTTTCTACCTGCGCACCGGCAAGCGCCTGCCGCGCAAGCTCTCGCAGGTCGTGATCTGCTTCCGCCCGGTGCCGCACCGCATGTTCCCGGTGCACGCCACCGACAACTTCGAGCCCAACCGTCTCGTGATCGGCATCCAGCCCGCCGAGGAGATCGTGCTCACCTTCCAGGCCAAGGAGCCGGGCGCGGGCATGAAGCTCGGCGGCGCGAACATGCGCTTCTGCTACGGCGAGGCCTTCCAGGCGCCGTCGCGCGAGGCCTACGAGACGTTGCTGCAGGAGGTGATCGAGGGATCGACCACGCTGTTCATGCGCGCCGACCAGGAACACGCGGCCTGGGAGATCGTGGAGCCGGTGCTGGCGCTCTGGGCCGCGAATCCCTCGTCGAGCTTCCCGAACTACGCGGCGGGCAGCTGGGGACCGGCGGCGGCGGACATGCTGCTGGCGCGCGACGGGCGCAGCTGGTTCAACCCGATGCCCGGTATCGCGGGTGGCTGCCCCCCGGCCGGCGGCGGGGACTAGATGCGCGTGCATCGCTTCGCCACGCCGTACGCGCTCGCGCGCACGGCGGCGCGGCGCTTCGTGGCCGTGGCGCGCGAGGCCATCGCCGCGCGCGGCGTGTTCCGCGTCGCGCTCTCCGGGGGCAGCACGCCGCAGGCGCTCTACGAGGCGCTGGCCGGCGCCGCGCTCGACTGGTCCAGCGTGGAATGCTTCTGGAGCGACGAGCGCTTCGTGCCGGCCTCCGATCCCGCGAGCAACGAGGGCATGGCGCGGCGCGCGCTGCTCGGGCGCGTGGGCTCGCCGCGCGTTTTCCCGATGGTGACGGACGCGACACCCGAGGCCTGCGCCGCGCGCTACGAGGCGCTGCTGCCCGGGACGCTCGACCTGGTGCTGCTCGGCCTCGGCGAGGACGGGCACACGGCCTCGCTGTTTCCGGGCGAGCCTGGCGTGCACGAGCGCGCGCGCAAGGCGATCGCGGCCCACGCGCCGGCCGGCGTGCCGGAGCGCATCACGCTGAGCGCGGCGTACATCAACCGCGCGCGGCGGGTGTGGTTCCTGGTGAGCGGTGCCGGCAAGGCCGGGGCGCTGGCGCGCGTGCTGGCCGGGCCCGAGGACCACGCCCTCACGCCGGCGCAGGCGGTCGCGCGGCATGCGCCCGATGTCGAGTTCTTCGTCGATGCGGCGGCCTTCGCCGCGCTCGCGCTGCTGCCCCGCGAGGCGTGGGAGGGGCCCGCGTCTCAGAAGTAGCTGCTGGCGCGGGCCAGGTGCTCGCGGGCCTCGCGCACCATGCGCTGGATCAGCTCGGCGCAGGTCGGGATGTCGTCGATCAGGCCGACCACCATGCCGGCAGTGATGACGCCGTCGTCCACGTCGCCGCTCGCGAGCGCGGCCTTGCCGCGCGCGCCGGCCACCAGCGGGCGCAGGTCGGCGAAGTCGGTCGCGCCGGGCTGCGCCTCGATTTCCAGCACGGTCTCGGAGATCTCGTTCTTCAGCACGCGCGCGGTGTTCTTCAGCGTGCGGAATATCAGCCGGGTGTCCACCTCGCTCGCTTCCACCAGCGCGCGCTTGATGTTCTCGTGCATCGGCGCTTCCACGGTGGCGCTGAAGCGCGTGCCCATGTTCACTCCCTCGGCCCCGAGCGCCAGCGCCGCCGCCATGCCGCGGCCGTCGCCGATGCCCCCGGAGGCGATCACCGGCACGCTCAGCTTGCGCACCGCCGCCGGGATCAGCACCAGCCCGGGGACATCGTATTCACCGGGATGCCCGGCACACTCGAAGCCGTCGATGCTGATCGCGTCGACGCCCAGGCGCTCCGCCGTCAGCGCGTGGCGCACCGCGACGCACTTGTGCACGATCGTGACACCGGCCGACTTCAGGCGCGGGAAGAACTCCGCCGCCGCGCTGCCGGCCGTCTCGACGATCTTCACGCCGCTGTCGATGATCGCCTCGATGTACTCGGCGTAGGGCGGCGGCGTGATGCTCGGGAACAGCGTCATGTTGACGCCGAAGGGCTTGTCGGTCATCGCGCGGCAGCGCGCGATCTCGGCGCGCAGCGCCTCCGGGGTCGGCTGGGTCAGGCCCGTCAGGATGCCGAGGCCGCCGGCGTTCGACACCGCCGATGCGAGCTCCGCGAGCCCCACCCACTGCATGCCGCCCTGGATGATGGGATAGTCGATGCCGAGCAGTTCCGTGACGCGTGTTTTCATCGGGATCTCTTGCCTGTGTGGTCGATTGCCGGTCGCGAGCGCGCCGGCGCGCAAAAAGGCCGCGATTATACGCAATAGGCCGTTTCGCATGCATCCACGCCGTCGCGGCGCCGGTGCCACGGCGCCGTGGCCAGCGCGGCTCGCCGCGTGTATCGTTCGCCCTGCCCCGCGCGGGGCCATGCAGGCAGTCACCCGGACCGGAGCGTCCGGATCCGCAACGAACGAGGAGCAAGCAGGCAATGGGACCACTGGATGGATTGCGTGTCGTGGAGCTGGAAGGACTCGGTCCGGCGCCTTTCTGCGGCATGATGCTGGCCGACATGGGGGCCGAGGTGATCTCGGTCACGCGCAGGTCGGCAGCCGGCAGCCGCGCGGCGCAGATCAGCGAGCGCGGCAAGAAGACGATCGCGCTGAACCTGAAGCATCCCGACGGCGTCGCGGCGGTGCTGGATCTCTGTGCCGGGGCCGACATCCTGATCGAGGGCTTCCGCCCCGGCGTGGCCGAGCGGCTCGGCATCGGGCCCGAGGCCTGCGCGGCGCGCAATCCGAAGCTGGTCTACGGGCGCATGACCGGCTGGGG
>CAYXJM010000365.1:0-3276 GCA_964465455.1 uncultured Klebsiella sp. | reverse complement strand
AGGACCGTTTCGCCACGCTGGCGACGATCCTCTTCGAGCAGGCCCAGCTCGCCTCCGGCGATGAGCTCGAGGACCCCGCCGCCTACGTGCAGCGGCTGAACCGCCTGCTGCTCGAGCTGAGCGGCGCCTGAACGGTGAATCCGGCTCCCGTGGGTTCGGCTTCAGCCGAACAGGAAACATCGTTCGAATGAATTCGAACCCACGGGCCGCGCCCGTCATCCCGTGGGTTCGGCTTCAGCCGAACAGGAAACATCGTTCGAATGAATTCGAACCCGCGGGCCGCGCCGAATCCCGGTCACGCATAGACGGGATATTCGGGCGTGTACATCTGCGCGCGTATGAAAGCGACCGGGTCCGCCGGGCGCTCGCTGTCCGCCAGCCCGTCGCGCCACGCGATCTCCGCGACCGCGCAGGCAATGCGCAGCGAGACCTCGCGGATGCGCGCGAGCGGGGGGAAGACGCGCCCCACGGCGAGGTCCGCCTCGCTCACCTCGGCCGCCAGGCACTTCGCCGCCGCGAGGAACATCGCGTCGGTCACGCGCCGCGCGCGGCTCGCGACCAATCCCAGCCCCACGCCGGGAAACACGTAGGCATTGTTGCACTGGCCCGGCACCAGGGTGCCGCCGGCGCGCACCACCGGCGCGAACGGGCTGCCGCTCGCGAACACCGCGCGCCCCTCGCTCCACGCCCAGGCCTGTTCCGCGGTGCACTCGGAGCGCGAGGTCGGGTTCGACAGCGAGAAGATCACCGGGCGCCCGTTGTGGCGCGCCATCGCGCGCACCACCTCCTCGCTGAAGAGTCCCGGCTGTCCCGAGCAGCCGACCAGGATCGTGGGCCGCAGCCGGGCAACCGCCTCGTGCAGCGTCGCGAGCGGCGCGTGCGCGTGCGCGAACGGCCGCTTGTGCGGCGCGATGTCCGCGCGCGCCGCCGTGAGCAGGCCCTGCGTGTCGACGAACCAGCAGCGCCCGCGCGCGTCGGCGGCGTCCATGCCGCCCTCGACCAGCGCCGCCACCACCGTGCTCGCGATGCCGACGCCCGCTTCGCCGGCGCCGAGGAACAGGAATCGCTGCGCGGCGAGCGCGCCGCCGGCGAGGCGCAGCGCCGCCAGCACGCCGGCGAGCGCCACGGCGCCGGTGCCCTGGATGTCGTCGTCGAACAGGCAGGCGCGCTCGCGGTAGCGCTCGAGCAGCCGGAAGGCGTTGCGGTTGCCGAAGTCCTCGAGCTGGATCACGATCCCGGGAAACACGGCCTGCGCCGCCGCGACGAATTCCTCGAGCAGCGCGTCGTATTCCGGCCCGCGCAGCCGCGGCTGCTGCGTGCCGATGTAGAGCGGGTCGGCGCACAGCGCCGCGTTGTCCGTGCCCACGTCGATCGTGACCGGCAGGCACTGCGTGGGGTGGATGCCGGCGCAGGCGGTGTAGAGCGCGAGCTTGCCCACCGGGATGCCCATGCCGTCGGCGCCGAGGTCGCCGAGCCCGAGGATGCGCTCGCCGTCGGTGACCACGCAGATGCGCGCCTCGCGGTGCGGCCAGTTGCCGAGCACCCGCGCGACGCGGCCACGGTCCCCGGCCGTGATGAACAGCCCGCGCGGGCGGCGGAAGATGTGCCCGTAGGCCTGGCAGGCCTGGCCGACGGTCGGGGTGTAGATCAGCGGCATCGTCTCCTCGATGTGCCGCGTCACCACGTGGTAGAACAGCGTCTCGTTGCGGTTCTGCAGGTCCATCAGGAACAGGTAGCGGTCGAGGTCGCTGGCGCGCGAGCGCAGGTTCGCCAGCACGCGTTGCTCCTGCTCCGCGACGCTGTGGATGCGCGGCGGCAGCAACCCCTGCAGCCCCAGCGCCTCGCGCTCGGCCGCGGTGAAGGCGGTGCCCTTGTTGCGCACCGGGTCGTGCAGCAGCTTCACGCCGCGTCCGGGAACGTCCGGCTGCCCTGTCATCGTGCTTCTCCTGTGCGCGGTGTGATGCGCGCGGCGCCGCCCGGCCCTGCGCGGGGCTTGCCGCCGTCGGAGCGGACAGTTTATAAGGCTCCCGGCGCACGCGGGCATTGACCGGTTCGGGGTCGGCGCGCGATCCGGCGCCGTCACGCAGCGGAGAATCGCCATGCCTCGCGCGCTCAAAGTGCTCCTGCACCGCTTGCAGCTGCTGATCCTGCAGCTGCTGATCAGCGTGATGTCGGGGCGCAAACCGATCCTGCTCGCCGGGCCGGGATCGGCGCTGCGGCTCTGCTCCAGCATGGTCGAGCTGGGGGCGCGCCGCGTGCTGATCGTCACCGACGCGGTGCTCGTGAAGATCGGACTCATCGCGCCGCTGGTGCAGGCGCTGGAGGCCGCGGGCGCGGCCTGCGCGGTGTATGACGGCGTCGAGCCGGATCCCACCCACGCGCAGATCGAGGCCGGCGTCGCGCTCGCGCGCGAGCACCGCGCCGACGCCGTGCTCGCGGTCGGCGGCGGCTCGCCGATGGACGCGGCGAAGGTCGTGGCCGCCTGCATCGGCAACGACTGCCGCGTCGCGGACCTCGTCGGCAATTTCAAGGTGAAGAAGGCGCCGCTGCCGGTCTACGCCGTGCCCACCACGGCGGGCACCGGCTCGGAAGTCACCGCGGTCGCGGTGGTCACCGACACCGCGGCGCAGGCCAAGACGCCGGTGGTCGACGGCAAGCTGGTGCCGGTGATGGCGGCGCTCGACGCCTCGCTGATGACCGGGCTGCCGCGCGCCGTGAGCGCGGCCACGGGCATGGACGCGCTGACGCACGCGATCGAGTCCTACATCTCGGGCTTCGCCAACGCCGAGACGCGACCGCTCTCGGTGGCCGCGGTGCGCTTGATCTTCGCCAACCTCGGCAAGGTCTGCGCGAACGGTGACGACATCGAGGCGCGCCAGGCGATGGCGCTGGCCTCGACCTACGCGGGTTTCGCGTTCACGCGCGCGAGCGTCGGCTACGTGCACGCGATCGCGCACAACCTGGGCGGCCTGTATCATACGCCGCACGGGCTGGCCAACGCGATCGTGCTGCCGCACGTGCTCGACTTCTCGCGCGACGCGGCGGCGGCGCAGCTTGCGGCGCTGGCCGTGGAGATCGGCGAGGCGACGCCCGCCGAGCCGGTCGCGGCGCGCGCGCAGCGCTTCATCGACCGCGTGCGCGCGCTGGAGCGCGAGATCGGCATTCCCGAGACGCTGGACACGCTGCGCGCGGCCGACATCCCGGTGATCGCCCGCCGCGCCATGGACGAGGCGCAGGGCTTCTACCCGGTGCCGCGCTTCATGGTGCAGTCCGAGT
>CAYXJM010000364.1:0-3283 GCA_964465455.1 uncultured Klebsiella sp. | reverse complement strand
CCCGGCATGATGCCGATCTTGCACTCGCCCGGCGTGATCACGCCCGGGCAGTTCGGCCCGATCAGGCGCACGCCCAGTTCGTCGCACTTCACCTTCACCTCGAGCATGTCCAGCGTGGGCACGCCCTCGGTGATGCAGACGATCAGCCGGATGCCGCTGTTGGCCGCCTCGAGGATCGAGTCCTTGCAGAACGGCGCCGGCACGTAGATCACCGACGCGTCGGCACCGGTCGCGGCGACGGCGTCGCGCACGGTGTCGAACACCGGCAGGCCGAGGTGGGTCTGGCCGCCCTTGCCGGGCGTCACGCCGCCGACCATCTTCGTGCCGTACTCGATGGCCTGCTTCGAGTGGGAAGTGCCCTGCGAGCCGGTGAAGCCCTGGCAGATGACCCTGGTGTCCTTGTTGACGAGAATGCTCATCGAATTACCCCTTCGCTGCCTTGACCACGGCCTGTGCAGCCTCGGTCAGGCTCTTTGCCGCAATGATGTTGAGTCCGCTCTCGGCCAGCATCTTGGACCCGAGGTCGGCGTTGTTGCCCTCGAGGCGCACCACCACGGGCACCTTGACGCCCACTTCGGCGACCGCGCCGATGATGCCCTCGGCGATCAGGTCGCAGCGCACGATGCCGCCGAAGATGTTCACCAGCACCGCGCGCACGGCTTCGTCGGAGAGGATGATCTTGAACGCCTCCGACACGCGCTCCTTGGTGGCGCCGCCGCCGACGTCGAGGAAGTTCGCCGGACGGCCACCGTGCAGGTTCACGATGTCCATCGTGCCCATCGCGAGGCCGGCGCCGTTGACCATGCAGCCGATGTCGCCGTCGAGGGCGACGTAGTTGATTTCCCACTGCGCCGCGTGCACCTCGCGCGGATCCTCCTGCGAGGGATCGTGCATTTCCTGCAGCTTCTTCTGGCGGTACATCGCGTTGCTGTCCACCGACAGCTTGGCGTCGAGGCAGTGCAGGTTACCCGCGCTGGTGACCACCAGCGGGTTGACCTCGATCAGCGCGAGGTCCTTCTCCTGGAACAGCTTCGCGAGTCCCATGAAGATGTTCACGAACTGCTTGATCTGGTCGCCCTTCAGGCCCAGCTTGAACGCCAGCTCGCGGCCCTGGTAGGGCTGCGCGCCGGTCAGCGGGTCGATGGTCGCCTTGAAGATCTTCTCGGGGGTCTCGTGCGCGACCTTCTCGATCTCGACGCCGCCCTCCGAGGAGGCCATGAACACGATGCGGCGCGAGCTGCGGTCGACGACCGCGCCGAGGTAGAGCTCGTCGGCGATGTCGGTGCAGGCCTCGACGAGGATCTTGTTGACCGGCTGGCCCTTCTCGTCGGTCTGGTAGGTCACGAGATTGCGGCCGAGCCAGTGCTGCGCGAACTCGCGGATCTCGTCCTTGCTCTTGACCAGCTTCACGCCGCCGGCCTTGCCGCGGCCGCCCGCGTGCACCTGCGCCTTGACCACCCACATGTTGCCCCCGATCTGCTCGGCGGCCTCGACAGCCTGCTTCGGGGTCTCCGCGGCGTAGCCCTTCGAGACAGGCAGCCCGTACTCGGCAAACAGCTGCTTGCCCTGGTATTCGTGCAAATTCATGGCGTGTTACCGTCCTGACGTGGAAATGAATGGACCCGGACCGGCCCGCGTCGCGGCGCCCGGACCCCCGCGAAGCGGGTCGTACGGCCGGGCCCGGCGGAAGCGGCCGCAATTATCCAAGAATCGGGGCCGCCCGTCATACCCTATTTGCGGGGTTTGCGGTTGGGAATATGTATCGCGTGCCCCAGCGCGGACAGCGCCGCCTCGTGCACGGCCTCGGACAGCGTGGGGTGGCCGAAGACCGTGAGCGCGAGGTCCTCGGCGCTGGCGCCGAACTCCATCGCGATCACCACCTGCTGCACCAGGTCCGCGGCGCTCGGCCCCACGACGTGGGCCCCGAGCACGCGGTCGGTCTCGGCGTGCGTGAGCATCTTGACCATGCCCGCGCTGTCGTTCGCCGCCAGCGCGCGACCGCTGGCCGCGAACGGGAAGACGCCGACGTTGTAGGCCTGCCCCGCCGCCTTCAGCTGCTGCTCGTTGGCGCCCACCCAGGCGATCTCGGGGTGGGTGTAGATGACCGAGGGGATGCAGTCGTAGTTGAGCTGCGTCTTGCGCCCGGCGATGCGCTCGGCCACCATCACGCCCTCTTCCATCGCCTTGTGCGCCAGCATCGGGCCGCGCACGATGTCGCCGATCGCGTAGACGCCCGGCATGTCGGTCTGGCAGAACTCGTTGACGTGGATGAAACCGCGCTCCTCGAGGTTCACGCCGCTGTCGGGCGCGAAGATCCCCGCCGTGACCGGGCGGCGCCCGACGGCGACGATCAGCCGGTCGAACACTTCCTGCTTCTCCTCGTCGCCCTGCACGTAAGTCACCGCGACCATCGGCTTGCCGTCGCCGGTGACCTGCGTGGCCGTCACGCGGGCGTTCAGGCGGATGTCGAGCCCCTGCTTGCCGAAGAGCTTCAGCGCCTCCTTCGCGATCTGCTGGTCCGCCGCCATCAGGAACTCGGGCAGCGCCTCGATGACGACGACCTCGGCGCCAAGACGGGCCCACACGCTGCCGAGCTCGAGACCGATCGCGCCGGCCCCGACGATGCCGAGGCGCTGCGGCACCTCGGTGAGCTCGAGCGCGCCGGTCGAATCCACGATCAGCTCGCCGAAGGGCGCGGAAGGGATCTCGATCGGCACCGAGCCGGTGGCGAGGATGACGTGGCCGGCCTCGATGACCTCCGCCGCGCCCTCGTGCGGCGTGAACTCCACCTTGCGCGCGGCGAGCAGCCTGCCGCTGCCCGCGAGCGCGGTGACGCCGTTGGCCTTGAACAGGCCGGCGATGCCGCCCGTGAGCTGGCCGACGATCTGGCGCTTGCGGTTCAGCATCGCGCCCACGTCGATGCGCACCTCGCCGGTGTGGATGCCGTGCACGCCGAGTCCGTGGGTCGCCTCGTGGAACTTGTGCGAACTGTCGAGCAGCGCCTTCGACGGAATGCAGCCCACGTTGAGGCAGGTACCGCCGAATACCGGCTTGCCGTCGGCGGCGCGCCACTTCTCGATCACCGCCGTCTTCAGCCCGAGCTGCGCGCAGCGGATCGCCGCCACGTAACCGCCGGGGCCGGCGCCGATCACCACCACGTCGAATTGCTGTGCCATCTCAGTCTGTCTCCACTCATTGGTGCCCCTGGCCCCGTGCCGCGCAGCGCGGCGACTCGCCGGGACACGCCGTAAATACGTCCCTGTAGGCTCGACTGTCGCCATCC
>CAYXJM010000363.1:2048-3288 GCA_964465455.1 uncultured Klebsiella sp. | reverse complement strand
CGGCGGGCTTGAGGCCGAGCTTGCGCATCTTCGAGCGCAGCGTGCTCGGGTTGAGGCCGAGCAGCCGCGCGGCGCCCTGCGGGCCGTCCACGCGCCCGCCGCAGTGCGCGAGCGCGCGCCGGATGTGCGCGGCGATCGCCTCGTCGAGCGGCTCCGGCACATCGCCGCGCACGCCGTTCGCGGCGGCGGATGTCGCGGCCGGTGCCGGCGACGCGCCGCGCGAGGGCGCCGGCCCGCCGCCGAGCGCGGCCTCCACGTCGAGCCGTTCGCCCTGCCCGAGGATCACCGCGCGCTCGATCACCGCGCCCAGCTCGCGCACGTTCCCGGGCCAGGGGTAGGCGGCCAGGCGCTCCAGCGCCGCGGCGTCGAGGGGCGGCGCGTGCAGGCCGGCGCGCTTCGCCGAGCGCTGGATGAAGTGCCGCGCCAGCGCCGGCAGGTCCTCGGGCCGCTCGCGCAGCGGCGGCAGGATGATCGGGAACACCGCGATGCGGTACCACAGGTCCTCGCGGAACAGCCCCTGCTGCACCAGTTCCGGCAGGTCGCGGTGGGTGGCGGCGACCACGCGCACGTCCACGGTCTGCTCGCGCTCGCCGCCGAGGCGCTGCACCACGTGGTCCTGCAGCACGCGCAGCAGGCGCACCTGCACCGCCGGCGCGAGCTCGCCGATCTCGTCGAGGAACAGCGTGCCGCCGTCGGCGCGCTCGAACCAGCCGCGCCGCGGCGTCAGCGCGCCGGTGAAGCTGCCCTTCTCGTGGCCGAAGAGCTCGGAGTCGATCAGCTCCGGCGGCACGGCGCCGCAATTGACGCGGACGAAAGGCCCGTCGCGGCGCGCGGAGCGCTCGTGGATGGCGCGCGCGATCACCTCCTTGCCGGAGCCGGTCTCGCCGAGCAGCAGCACCGAAGCGTCGGTGCGCGCCACCTGCGCGACGCGCTCGATCACGGCGCGCAGCCCCCCGTCGGCGCCGACCACGGTCTCGTGCAGGCTGTCGCGCCCGAGCCGCGTGAGCAGCGAGTCGCGGTCCGCCTCGGCGCGCGCCGACAGGCGGCGGATCTCGCGCAGCCGGAAGTCGTTGCCGACCACCGCGGCCAGCGGCTCCAGCGCGGCCTGGAACAGCGCCTTCTCGGCGGCGCTGAAGGGCCTCGGCGCGCGCAGCAGCGCGAGCCCCACCACGCCCTCGCCGGTGAGCAGCGGGCCGGCGAGCGCGGTCTCGCGGTCGGTGCCCGGGTCGATCTCGCGCAG
>CAYXJM010000363.1:0-1948 GCA_964465455.1 uncultured Klebsiella sp. | reverse complement strand
GAGCGGATCGAGCAGGCCCTGCGCGGCCTGCGCTTCGGCGCCGTCGAGATCACCGTTCACTACGGGCGCATCGTGCAGATCGAGCGCCGCGAGAAGCTGCGGCTGGACACCCCGGCAGCAGGCCCCGCACCCACCACGAGCCACGCATCGGACTGACCGGGCATCCGGAAGCCAAGCCAATCACACGAAGGAACACACAGCCATGCGCAAGACACTCCCCATCACCGCCGGCCTGATCGCCGGCACGCTGCTGAGCGGCACCGCCGGCGCCGCCACCACGGCCGAACTCGAGCAACGCATCCAGGAACTGGAGCAGACCGTGCGGCTGCTGAGCCGCAAGCAGGAGGTCTCCGAGGAGGTCTACACGGCCGACAAGGCCAAGGCCGCGCCCAACGGACGCGTCAAGGCCGGGCTCGACGGCTTCTCGCTGGTGAGCGCCGACGGCCAGTCCGAGCTGAAGCTCCGCGGCCTGCTGCAGTTCGACGGCCGCTACGGCATCGAGGACGAGAAGGACACCGACACCTTCCTGTTCCGCCGCGTGCGCCCGACGCTCGAAGGCAAGCTCGGCAAGGCGGCCTTCCGCTTCACGCCGGAATTCGCCGACGACGACGCCGACCTCGTCGACGGCTACATCGACTGGTCGCTGCCGGCCAGCCTGGTGCTGCGCGCCGGGCAGTTCAAGCCCTCGGTCGGGCTGGAGCGGGCACAGTCCGCGAGCGCGATCCACTTCATCGAGCGCGCCTTCCCGACCGAGCTGGCGCCGAACCGCGACCGCGGCGTGCTGCTGTACACCAGCGTACTGGACCGCCGCCTGAACCTGGAGTTCGGCGTGACCAACGGCACGCCCGACGGCCGCAACGCCACCAACTCCGACGTCGACGGCGAGCAGGAACTGAACGCGCGCGCCTTCTTCGAACCGAAGCCCGGCATCGGCGTCGGCATCTCGGGCACCACGGGCGAGAAGTTCAGCAAGAACGACGTGCGCTCGGCCGCGACGAACAACGTCAACGCCTTCCTGCCGCGCTACCGCAGCCCGGCGCAGCAGCAGATCTTCAGCTACGTGAGCACCGCGGTGGCCGACGGCGACCACACCCGCTTCTCGCCGCACGCCTACGCCTACGTGGGCCCCTTCGGCGTGCTGGCCGAGTACATCGAGTCCACGCAGGAGGTCGGGCTCGGCGGCGTGACCGAGGAGTTCACGAACGAAGCGGCCGCGATCACCGCGGTGTGGGCGATCACCGGCGAGGAAGAGAGCTTCAAGGGCATCAAGCCGACGCGCCCGGGCGGGGCCTGGGAACTGGCGCTGCGCTGGTCGACGCTCGAGATCGACGACTCCGCCTTCGACCTGAAGTTCGCCGACCCGGCCAAATCGGTCGAGAGCGCCGAGGAATTCGGCGTCGGCCTCAACTGGACGATCACGCCGAACCTGAAGGCGTTCGCCAACTACACCGTGACGCAGTTCGACGGCGGCGCCGCGAACGGCGGCGACCGCGACGACGAGAAGGCGTTCTTCACGCGCCTGCAGCTCAACTACTGACACCGACCGTTCGACACCACCCTGGAGCATCCGACATGAAACGCACTTTCCGCCTTCTCTCCCTGGCCCTCGCGATCGGCGCGGGCAGCAGCGCGCTCGCCGCAGACGTGCAGCTGCTGAACGTCTCCTACGACCCCACGCGCGAGCTCTACGAGGACTACAACAAGGCCTTCGCCGCGCACTGGAAGCAGGAGACCGGCGACACCGTCACCATCAAGCAGTCGCACGGCGGCTCGGGCAAGCAGGCCCGCGCCGTGGTCGACGGCCTCGAGGCCGACGTGGTGACGCTGGCGCTCGCCGCCGACATCGACGCGATCGCCGCGAAGGGCCTGCTGCCGGCCGACTGGCAGAAGAGCCGCGCGCACAACAGCTCGCCCTACACCTCGACCATCGTGTTCCTGGTGCGCAAGG
>CAYXJM010000362.1:0-3294 GCA_964465455.1 uncultured Klebsiella sp. | reverse complement strand
GTGGGGTCGACGAAGGACTTGAACCCCGCCAGCTTGATGGTCTTGAGTCGCATTGAGGATCCGCCGGACAGATGGCCACCGGGCGGACCCGGCGCACGAGCAAAGCCGGGGAGTCTACCGGTTTTGACCGTGGATCACTACCGCCGCGCGGCCGCGCGACCGGGGTCTGCGGGGCGTCAGATCGTGCGGTCGATCAGGATGCTGACCGCCTGCTCGCCGCCATTCAGCGTGAGCGGCTCGCCGCCACCCTCGAGATCCCCGGGCTGGGCGCTGACGCCGCCCTGGCGCGAGACACGCGCGACGACGCTGACCTGCCGGAAGCTCGAGAGCTTCATCCCCGGCGCCATGGCCATCGCGTCGCTCAGCTCCACCGCGCGCGGCAGTTCCGCGGCCGGGAAACGCGCCACGGCCAGCGGCATCGGCGGACCGCCGACGGCGCGCGCAAACACGAACACGGTGTCACCCGGACGCAGCTCGAGCCCCGGCGCCAGGCTGACCGCGACCTGCAGCCGCGGACCGGTCGCCGCGGCGGCGGCCTTGTCCGCCGCGGGCGGCGCCGCAGCCGCGGCGGTGGTCGCCGCCGCGGACGGCCCCTCGCCGACGCTTTCGCCGAGACGCGAGCGCGCCACCGCGATGCCGTCGCGGATCATCGCCGCGTCGGGCGCGTCCGCAGGCAGCCGCTCGAGCAGCTTCTGCCAGTAATCGACGGCGCCGCGGTAATCCCCGGCCTGGAAACGGTCCATCCCCACCAGCCCGAGCAGCGTCCCCTGCGCCGGGTCGATCGCGAACGCACGATCGATCAGCGCCTGGACCGCCGGCGTGAGCTTGCGGCCCCCCGCCAGATAGAGCGCCTGCGCCGACTGCGCGATCATCGCCGCGTCCTCGGGATAGAGGTCGACCAGCTCCGCGTAGAGCGCCGCCGCCTCCGGGTAGCGTTCGCCGGCGGTGTAGAGACGCGCCAGCAGGAAGCGGTAATCGCCGCCCGGATCGCTGCGGCGGACCTGTGCCTCCAGCTTCGGCTGCAGGCGCGCGAGCAGTTCCGTGCGCTGCTCGGCCGGCATTTCCGCCTCCAGCTGCGCGATCAGGCCCGCGAGCTCGATCTCGGGCGTGGCGCCGAGATGGCGATACAGCAGCAGCGCCAGCACCGGCACCGCGAGCGCGCAGGCGAGCAGCGCACCGCGGCCGCCACTGGAGGCGACCGCGACGGCGCTCGCGCCGGCCGTGTCGTCGAGCAGACGCCGGTCGAGTTCCAGCCGCGCCGCGGCGAGGTCGGCGCCATCCAGCGTCCCCGCGGCGTGCGCCGCGTCGAGCTCCGCGCGCTGCTGGCGGTACAGCGCGAGGTTCTCGGCGCGACGCGCATCGGCCGCGGCCACATCCGCCGCGCGCCCGCCGGTGCGCCCGCGCAGGGGAAGCAGCACCAGCACGCCTGCCAGCGCCGCCAGCAGCGCCAGCGCAATCCACAATTCGTTCATTGCTGCGTTCCGTCGTCGTGCAGGAGTTCATCGAGCCGACGGCGCTCGGCCTCGCTCAGCGCGGCCGCGCGCGCGGCACCGGCCCGACGGGCCCGGCGCACGATGCCGGCCAGCACCAGCAGCCCGCCGCAGAGCATCAGCACCGGTGCACCCCACAGCAGCACGGTCTTGGCCTCGAGCGGCGGCTCGTAGAGCACGTACTCGCCGTAGCGCCCGACCATGAAATCGACGATCTCGCGGTCGGTCTTGCCCTCGCTCAGCAGGCGGTACAGCTCGTGGCGCAGGTCCGCGGCGATCGGCGCGTTCGAGTCGGCGAGGTTCTGGTTCTGGCACTTCGGGCAGCGCAGTTCGCGCGCGAACTCGAGGTAGCGCAGGCGCTGCTCCTCGCTCGCGAACTCGAAGGTCTCGATCGCGGCGTGCAGGGGGCCGGCGAGCAGCGCCAGCAGGAGCGCGAACACCCGCATCATGGCGCGGCCTCCCCGCCGAGCCGCGCGATCAGCGGTTCGAACTGCTCGCGCCAGACGCGCGCGTCGAGCGGCCCCTGGTAGCGCAGGCGCACGACCCCCGTGGCGTCGATCAGGTAGGTTTCCGGCGCACCGGTGACCCCGAGGTCGATGCCGAGACGGCCTTCCGCGTCGACGATGTTCAACCGGTACGGATCGCCCTTCGTCGCGACCCAGCGTCGTGCCGCCTCCGCGTCGTCCTTGTAGTTGATGCCGAAGATGCGCACGCCCGCGCGGGCGAGTTCGTTCAGGTACGCGTGCTCGGCGGCGCAGGACGGACACCACGTCGCCCAGACGTTGACCAGCGCCACCTCGCCGAGCAGGTCGGCGCGGCTCACCGCGGCGCCGGCCAGCGTCTCTGCACTGAACGCGGGGAACGGCCGGTCCTCCAGCGCGGACGGCATGTGGTTGGGATCGAGCGACAGCCCGCGCCACAGCAGCAGTGCGAGCACGGCAAAGACGATCAGCGGCAGGAACAGGCGCAGACGCTGCACGGATCAGGCCCCCGCGACGGCGCCCGCGGCGGGCACGCGCACGCGCGCCCGCGTCGCGCGGTAGCGCCTGTCCGCGAGCGTCAGCACCCCGCCGAGCCCCATCAGCAGGCCCCCGAGCCAGATCCAGCGCACGAAGGGCTTGTGGTGCACCCGGACGGCCCACGCGCCATCGCCCACCGGCTCGCCCAGCGAGACGTAGAGATCGCGCAGGAACCCCGCATCGATGCCCGCCTCGGTCATCACGTTGCCCATCTGGCTGCGGTAGTTGCGCTTCTGCGCGTGCAGTTCGACGGTACTGCCGCCCCGGCGCACGAGGAAGGTACCCTCCTCGGCGCTGTAGTTCGGGCCCTCGGCGTGGCGCGTACCGAGGAAGCTGAAGCTGTAGCCCGCGAGCTGCACCTCGTCGCCCGCCGCCATGCGCACGTCGCGCTCGTCGCTGTAGACCGTGGTCAGCCCGACCCCGGCGATGCAGAAGGCCATGCCGAGGTGTGCGATCCACATTCCCCAGTAGCTCGCACCGAGGCGCCCGATTGCCCCGGCGCCGCCGCGCTCGGCGAGCCGCGCCGCGAGCCCGCTGCCAAGCGTCGCGACGATCCAGGCCGCCAGCGTCACGGTCAGCGCCACGCCGGCGTGCCAGGCGCCGCCGTAGAGGAACGGGAAAACGAGTCCGGCGACGACGCTGAGGGCCGCGGGCGCCAGCACGCGCCGCCCCAGCCACCCGCGCTCGCTCGCGCGCCAGCGCAGCAGCGGACCGACGCCCATGACCAGCGTGAGCACGACCATCAGCGGCACGAACGTCATGTTGAAGTACGGCGGGCCCACCGA
>CAYXJM010000361.1:2187-3310 GCA_964465455.1 uncultured Klebsiella sp. | reverse complement strand
GCCACGTGCCAGATGCAGCGGTTGGGATCCCCGTCGGGGTGCGGCACCGACATGATGACGTGCGCCTCGCCCGCACGGATCGTCATCATGAAGTTCGGAAACAGGAACCAGCCCTGGTTGTCGCTCATCTGGTCGTCGCTGAGGCCGCTGACGTCGAGGCCCTTGCGGGTCAGCGTCTCGCGCGTGGCTTTCTGCAACAGCGTGCGTCCCGTGACGCCCGCGGGGAAGCTGAGCGTGCCGTTCGCATCGCGGCAGGCCGCCACCATCTCCTCGAAGATGGGCATCACTTCGGCCGTGCCGGGGAACGTTGCCGGCAGCGCCAGGATTCCCGCGACTTCGTCCTCGGGACCGAAGCCTTCCTGCATCTTCACCTCGAACGGTGCGCAGGCGAGCGCGTGATCCCCGAACCAGCCGTTCCGGTTCTTGACCACGTCGGGCACGATCACGCTGAGCAGTTGCGGATGCACGCCGACGATGTGGTACGCCTCCGAGAACGCGTCCATCACGACTTTCCAGTTGCAGTCCAGCGCCTCGCGCACGTCCATCACCGGCGTCATCTCGTCGAGGCGGTAGGCCGGCAGCAGTTCCATCACCTCCTTGCCCAGGAACTCCGCGAGCGGCTTCGCGTTCTGGTCCGGGTTGAGGAAGATGAACCCGGCGAACGTGTCGACCGGCACTTCGAGCAGGCCGAGTTCGTCCTTGTCGATCGGGCCGACCAGGTCCGGTCTCGCCACGCCCACCAGCCGGCCGTCGAGGGCAAAGGACCAGCGATGATAGGGACAGGTGAAGCGGCCCTCGGAGTGTCCCTTCTTGCCCTGGCAAAGGACGTTGCCACGGTGCCGGCACGCATTGACGAAGCCGCGTATCTTGCCGTCATTGCCGCGCACGACCACGTAGGACTGGTCGAAGATGCGGTATTCCTTCCAGTCGCCGTTGTTCGGCAGTTCGTCCGCGCGGCCGGCGACCTGCCAGACCTTCATCCAGATCAGTTCCCGCTCGCGCTCCTGGAATTCCCGCGACGTGTAACGCTCGGTCGAGATGCGCAGGTTGATCTTGTCGAAGTCGAGCTCCGACCAGGCCATGGTCTTGCTGACCCAGTCCCCGGGCTTCACTGCTTGCATGG
>CAYXJM010000361.1:0-2087 GCA_964465455.1 uncultured Klebsiella sp. | reverse complement strand
TTACAGACCATGAAGACATTCGTCCGCGTGGTGGACGAAGGCGGATTCGCCGCTGCCGCGCGGGCGCTGGAAGTCGACCAGGCCCTCGTGACGCGGCAGGTGGCGGACCTCGAACGCCACCTCGGCATAAAGCTGCTCGAACGCACCACGCGCTCCATGCGCCTGACCGAGTCCGGACAGACCTTCCTGGCGCGCTGCCGTGACATCCTGTCCGACGTGGCCGAGGCCGAGGCGCTCGTCAGCCGCTCGCACCAGGACATGGTGGGGCGCGTGCGGCTGGCCCTGCCGACCCTGTTCGGGCAGGAACTGGCGGCGCAGCAACTCACCCGCCTGCACGAGGAGTTCCCCGACCTCACCGTCGAGGTGGCCCTGCTCGATCGGGCCGTGGATCCGGTGGCCGAGGGCTTCGACGTGGTGATCCTCGATGCGAGCTTCGGGGTGTCCGCGACGGCCGTGGCACGCCGGCTGCTGGAACTGCCGTTCCTGCTCTATGCCGCGCCGCGCTACCTGCAGCAGCACCCGATGCCGGATACGCCGCAGGAACTGTCGGCGCACCATTGCGTCGCGCAGTGGGCCTCGGGCGAGGCGGGCCATGCGCAGGAGCGCTGGACGCTCGAGCATGCCGGCGGCAGCCGCGAGAGCGTCGACGTGCGGGTGGCGCTGCGCACCAACACCTATGCGCTCAGCCTCGATGCGGTGCGCTGCGGGCTGGGGCTGGCACGGCTGCCCACGCACCTCCTCGCCGACGACCTCGCCCGGGGGCGACTGGTGCCGGTGCTGCCCGACTGGCGTGCCGGGCAGCTGTCGTTCAACCTCGTCTACCCGGGGCACCGCACGATGCCCCGGCGCGTGCGCCACGTCATCGATGCGATCATGGCGCAAACCGAGGCGGCCTGACGCCCTGCCCCGTCCTTTCAGCCGCGGAGGTAGCGGTCCATCTCCTGGTGCATGTTGAGGATCATCTTCTCGTGGTGGCTGGCAAGCCACGTCTGGCGCATGGCGCGTGAGTGCAAGCCCTTCTGCATGCGCGGTATGTTGCCGAGATCCTGGCGCGGGATGAGCCGCACCTGTTCCGGGTCGTGGAGATCGGTGACCTGCTGCATCGTGGCGCGCGGCGGTTTCACCGCGGCCGGGTAGCTGCGTGTCGAGAAGATCTCGAAGACGCAACGGTCGGGGTCGCGGCCTGCGGGTCGCACACGGTAGATCATCGCGTTGCCGGCGTGCGGCAGGATCATCACGTTCGGGAAGATGAAGACCTCGCCGCCCCACATCCCGAGGGTCTCGGGGGTCGGCTTCGGCATCGGGCGCTGCTCGGCGGCGGCCCGCGCGTACAGGGCCTTGATGTACTCCGCGCCCAGGCTCGAGCCCTCCGGCACCGGCTTGCCGCGCAGCGTGAGCAGCGTGTCCACGTCGCCCTGCAGCACCTGCGCATCCATGCCGTCGACGAGCAATTGCAGGCGGGCAGCCATTGCCTCGACCAGGTCGCCGCCCTGCGGCTGGACGTTCCCGGCCATCGGCGTCTTCTCGCCGGCGTAGAAGCGTCCGTGGCCGTGCGGAAACGCGTCGTAGGCCACGTGGCGATGGCTGAACGGGAAATCGGTCGGCGCGTCGCTGCCGTAGATCATCGCGGCAGCCGGCTTCTCCAGCTGCGGGTGGGTGGCCGGCACGTGATAGGTCTCGAAAAAGGCCTCCTGCGCCACCTTCCAGTTCGCCGGGATCGGGATCGCCTTCCACCAGTAGTGACGCATCTCGCCGATCGCGAGATCCTCGAGAAAGGAGCGCACCGGCGCGATGAACTCGTCGAACGGCTGCGCGTCGCGATCGAAGTTGATGAACACGAATCCGGCGAAAACGACGGCCTTGATTTCCTTCAGCGCGACGTCGCTGTCGCAGAGCTTGCCGTCGCGAAACTCCTGGCGCTCCAGCACGTACTGGTTGTTGCCGTTGACGTCCCAGCGCCAGCCGTGGAACGGACAGATGATGCGGCCGCCCTCGAACGTCCCCGCGCCGTCGGCGAGCGAGGTGCCCCGGTGCGGACACACGTTGTGGTACGCCTTGACCGTGCTCTCGTCGACGCGCACCAGCAG
>CAYXJM010000360.1:0-3314 GCA_964465455.1 uncultured Klebsiella sp. | reverse complement strand
GGCTCGGCATCGGCGCCGAAATGGACTTCATGTCCTACCTGGTCAGCCGCTATTTCGGCCTGCGCGCGTTCAGCAGGCTCTACGGCCTCATCTATTCCTCGCTCACGGTCGGCATCGCGACAGGACCGCTCGTGATGGGTTACAGCCAGCAGCTCGGCGGCACGTACGACGCGGGGCTCGAGGTCCTGCTCTTCGCGTCGGCGCTGGCCATCGTGCCGCTCCTGCTGCTCGGCGCCTATCCGCAGTTGCCGCGTCGGGCGGTCGCGCCGGAGCAGCCGTAGTGGAGAGCCTTGCGCCCCGCCTTTCGGGATCCGTGCCCGATCGATATAGAATCAGCGTTTGCCTGACGCAGGGGGCCCCCTCGGCGCGGGTGGCGGGACACCGCGCCGACCAGAGGCCAACGGCAACGCATGATCGAACGCACAGCAGGGGAAAACGCCCCGACACCGTCTTCCGGCGAGGCCGCCAGGAGCCTCACCAGCCGCGCTTACCGGGAATTGCGCGCCGACATCCTGTCCGGGCGCATTCCGCCGGGCAAGAAGATCCGCATCAAGGAACTGCAGGAGCGCTTCAGCACGAGCCTCAGCGTGGTGCGCGAAGCGCTGTCGCGCCTCAGTTCCGAGGACCTGGTCCACGCTGTCGACCAGCGCGGTTTCGTGGCGTCGGAAACCTCGCTCGAGGACCTGAAGGACCTGATGCGGACGCGCCGGCAGATCGAGGCGCTGGCCATCCGGCAGGCGGTCGCGCTCGGCACGCCGCAGTGGGAGGCCGCCGTCAGCGCCGCGTATGCCCGGCTGACGCTGCTCGAGATCGACGGCGAGGGCGGCGGCCTGCGCCGGGCGGAATGGATCGCGGCCCTCGAGACGTTCCACGAGACCATCGTGGCCGGTTGCGAATCGCCGTCGCTGATCCGCGTCTGCCGGCAGCTGTCGGAACGCACGCAGCGCTATCGCCACCTGGCGCTCCCGATCGCGCCGACCCGCGAGGCCTCGAAGCAGCACAAGGCCATACTGCAGGCCATCCTCGCGCGCGATGCCGACAAGGCCGCGGCCGTCCTGGACAAGTACTTCGCCTTCACGCAGGAACTGCTGATCGCCGCGTGGACCGCGGAAACCCGCTAGCCGGCGATCGGTGTAATATTCGATCCCCGGGGGGTTTTTCCGCCAGTTTCCTGCGAGGGTCGATAATTGCACTTCCACGGTCTCGATCTGAACCTGCTCGTCGTCCTCGACGCGCTGCTCGAGGAGCAGAGCGTCACGAAGGCGGCGCTGAAGGTGAACGTGTCGCAGCCCGCCGTCAGCGCGGCGCTGGCCAAGCTGCGCCAGCACACCGGCGACGAGCTGCTGCAGAAGGTGGGGCGGGATTTCCGGCTGACGCCGCGCGCGAAGACCATGGTCAAGCCGGTGAAGGAAATACTGCTGCAGATCGAGTCGACGATTCACGCCAGCTCGGAATTCGACCCGACGCAGAGCGACCGCACCTTCAAGGTGGCGATGTCGTCGTATTCCTCGCAGGTACTGATTCCGGGGCTCGCGCGCAAGCTCGCGACGTCGTTCCCCGGCATTTCCTGCGTCGTGGAGGAGATCCACTCGGAATCGCTGGCGCGGGTGAAGAAGGGCAGCATCGACTGCTGCATCACGTTCCAGCAGACCCGGCTGCTGAACCCGCGCGAGTCGAGCGAGGACCTGAGCCACGCGCACGTCTTCTCCGACGAATGGATGCTCATCGCCGCGGCCGGCAACGATCTCGCCACCGAAACCATGTCCTACGAGACCTTCTGCGGCCTGCGCTACGTCGCGACGCGCCTCGGCGGGGTCCTGCCGAGCTTCGTCGAGCTGACGCTGGAGCGTCACGACGCGCGGCCGCGGGTGACGATGAGCGTGCCCAGCTTCGAGCTGGCCATAGAGAGCGTCATCAATTCCGACTGCGTCGCGGTGGTGCCGTCGCTGCTGGTCGACGATCACCTGCGCGCGCAACTGAAGATGTTCAGGCCGCCGTTCGAGATGCCGGCGCTGCAGGAATTCCTCGTGTGGCATTCACGCAACGACGCGGACCCGGGACACACGTGGTTCCGCGAACTGATCTTCGGCACCGGACTCGAACTGCTGGCGGCGGAGCCCGTTCCGCCGGACGGCTGAGGCCGCGGGCCGACGGATTTCATGACCCGGGCAAAGGGGGCATCCGTGACTGACGCCGGCTCGAACATCGCCATCGTGCGTGACCTCGCGAGGGAGCACCGGGCGCTGCCCGGTGCCCTGCTCCCGCTGCTGCACGCCGTCCAGGAGGCGCTCGGCTGCGTGCCGGAAGCGGCCGTGCCGGTGATCGCGGAGGAGCTCGATCTCTCGCGCGCGGAAGTGCACGGCGTCATCAGCTTCTACCACCATTTCCGCCGCGAGCCGCCGGGGCGCCACGTCGTGCAGATCTGCCGCGCCGAGTCCTGCCAGGCGGTCGGCGCCCGCGCGCTCGAAGCCGAGGCGAAGGCGCTGCTCGGCATCGGGTTCCACCAGACCACGGCCGACCGCTGCATCACGCTGGAGCCGGTGTACTGCCTTGGCAACTGCGCCTGCTCGCCCGCGATCCGCATCGACGACGACGTGCACGGCCTGGTCGACGCTGGCAAGCTCGCGGCACTGCTCGACGAGCTCCGCACCCAGGCGATCGAGGTGCGCTGAGATGTCCCGCATCACGGTCTACGTACCCTGCGACACCACCGCCGTTTCCCTCGGCGCCGACCGGGTCGCCGAGCGGCTGGCGCGGGAGTGTCGCGATCACCCGGTCGACATCGTGCGCAACGGTTCGCGCGGGGCCTTCTGGCTGGAACCGATGCTGGAGGTCGAGGCCGGCGGCCAGCGCATCGCCTACGGGCCGGTGCGCCCGGACGACGTCCCGCGCCTGATCGAGGACGGCATGCTGGACGGCAGCGCCCGCTCCCCCCTCTGCCTCGGCCCGGTGGACGACATCCCGTTCCTGAAGCGGCAGCAGCGCCTGACCTTCGCGCGCCAGGGCGTGGTCGACCCGGTGTCGGTGCCGAGCTACCGCGCCCACGGCGGCTTCGCGGGGCTCGTGCGCGCGCTCGAGATGTCGCCGCGCGACATCGTGCAGGAGGTCACCGCCTCGGGGCTGCGCGGGCGCGGCGGCGCCGCGTTCCCGACCGGCATCAAGTGGCAGACTGTGCTCGACACGCCGGCGGAACAGAAGTACATCGTCTGCAACGCCGACGAGGGCGATTCGGGCACTTTCGCCGACCGCATGCTCATGGAAGGCGACCCGATGAGCCTGGTCGAGGGCATGGTCATCGCCGGCCTCGCGGTGGG
>CAYXJM010000359.1:0-3318 GCA_964465455.1 uncultured Klebsiella sp. | reverse complement strand
CGAGGAGTATACGCACCGAAATGGTGCATTGGCCAGCGAGGGCGTGCGCCCAAGCGGTGCGCGGCGGCGCGAACCGCGCGCCGTGCCGGGTCAGGGCGCGCGGAAGGGGCCCCGCCTGGGCCCTCCGGGGCGCTGCAGATGCACCGTGACGGCGCCGGAGGTCTGCACCACGTCGCCGTTGGCGTCCAGCACCTGCAGCGCGAGCGTGTGCAGACCCTGGCCGAGCCCCTCGACCGTGAGCGCACCCTGCTGCGGCGCGCCGGCGGGGGCGCCGTCGACGAGCACGCGCAGGCTGTGCCCGGGCTGGAGTTCGGGGGTCACGCTGACGCCGACCTCGACGGTGCCGGTCGCGGTGAACACCGTCTGGCCCTCGCCGGGCATCACGATGGCGAGCGCGTAGCCGGCGGCCGCGCCGTCGGCCGGGGCGGGCGCGGCCGGACGCGCCGGCGCCGCGACTTCCGGGATGGTGTTGGTCTGCGGCAGCTTCACCGCCTCCGCGTCGCCGTTCGACTTGTCGCTGAAGATCACGTTGCCGTGGGCGTCGCGGCTCTTGTAGATGCCGTCCTCGGCGGGCGCGAGGGAGGCGGTCGCGGCGAGGCCGGCGAGCAGCAGCACGCGGGCGAGGGCAGGTCGGCTGGCCACGGCGGGTCTCCGCTGGCTGGTAGTGGGCTTCTTATAGCGCGAAGCCCGCGCCGCTGCCAGCGGCGCGCGCCGGATCCGCGGGCACAAAAAAGCCCGCACCCCTCGCGGGGTGCGGGCTTGCCGTCGGGGCGGCCCGATCAGCAGCTGTAGTACATGTCGAACTCGACCGGGTGCGTGGTCATGCGCACGCGGTCGACCTCCTCCTGCTTCAGCTCGATGTAGGCGTCGATCATGTCGTCATCGAACACGCCGCCGGCCGTGAGGAACGCGCGGTCGGCGTTCAGCGCGGCGAGCGCCATGTCGAGGCTGTGCGACACGGTCGGCACCTGCGCCGCTTCTTCGGGCGGCAGGTCGTACAGGTTCTTGTCCAGCGCGTCGCCGGGGTGGATCTTGTTCTGGATGCCGTCGATGCCGGCCATCAGCAGCGCCGCGAAGCCCAGGTACGGGTTTGCGCTCGGATCGGGGAAGCGCACCTCGATGCGGCGCGCCTTCGGGTTGGCGACCGCCGGGATGCGGATCGAGGCCGAACGGTTGCGCGCCGAGTAGGCCAGCATCACCGGGGCTTCGTAGCCCGGCACCAGGCGCTTGTAGGAGTTGGTGCCCGGGTTGGTGAACGCGTTGATCGCGCGCGCGTGCTTGATGATGCCACCGATGATGTACAGCGCGGTGTCGCTCAGGCCCGCGTAGCCGTCGCCGGCCATCAGGTTCTTGCCGCCCTTGGAGATCGACATGTGCACGTGCATGCCCGAGCCGTTGTCGCCGACCAGCGGCTTCGGCATGAAGGTGGCGGTCTTGCCGTAGGCGTGCGCGACGTTGTGCACGCAGTACTTCAGGATCTGCACCTCGTCGGCCTTCTGCACGATCGCGTTCGGACCCACGCCGATCTCGCACTGGCCCGCGGTGCCGACCTCGTGGTGGTGCACCTCGATGGCGAGGCCCATCTTCTCCATCGCGCGGCACATCGCGGCGCGCAGGTCGTGCAGCGAGTCGACCGGGGGCACCGGGAAGTAGCCGCCCTTCACGCCCGGGCGGTGACCGATGTTGCCGTCCTCGAAGTTGTGCTTGGAGGCCCAGGCCGCTTCCTCGGAGTGGATCGCGTACATGGCGCCGCTGATGTCGGCGTGCCACTTCACGTCGTCGAAGACGAAGAATTCGGGTTCCGGTCCGAACAGCGCGCTGTCGGCGATGCCGGTCGCGCGCAGGTAGTCCTCGGCGCGCGCCGCGATGGAGCGCGGGTCACGGTTGTAGCCCTGCTTGGTGTCGGGCTCGAGGATGTTGCAGCGCAGGATCACGGCCGACTCCTCGAAGAAGGGGTCGAGCACCGAGCTCTTGTCGTCGGGCATCAGCAGCATGTCGGAGGCGTTGATCGCCTTCCAGCCCGCGATCGAGCTGCCGTCGAACATCTTGCCGTCCTCGAAGAAGTCCGCCGTCACTTCGCTGGAGGGGATCGTCAGGTGCTGTTCCTTGCCCTTCGTGTCGGTGAATCGAAGATCGACCCACTTGACGTCGTTTTCCTTGATCAGTTTGAGAGTCTGTTCCGACATGGTTTCCTCCGAGCGGAAGTAAGGGGCTGTGGGCCCGGGATATTACAGAGAGTCAGCAAGCTAGTCGCGCCGGTTTTTCGTGCCGCACGCAGGCTTGATCCGGTTGAGCAATTAACATGCCATGGGCGCTCTGCCCGAAACCGCTGTAAAAACAGGCGCTTTCGCCGGTCGGCGCCCGTTTGGCGCGCAACGATGCCCCAATGTGGGGCGATGCGCACCAACATGGTGCCAGCTCTCATGCCGCGCAGATATCACCGGCCCGTATCTGCATTAATGCCCGGATCGGTAACAATCGATTGGCTATAATGCGCGCCCGGTTTTGCCCCGCTTCTTCATATTCATCCCACTTCATTCATGCTTCAACGAGGTTTCCCGTGCGGGACCATTTGCGCAATATCGCCATCATCGCCCACGTCGATCATGGCAAGACCACCCTGGTCGACAAGCTGTTCCAGCAGTGCGGCACCCTCGGGCGCCGCGACGCGGGCAAGGAACGCATCATGGACTCCAACGACCAGGAGCGCGAGCGCGGCATCACGATCCTCGCGAAGAACACCGCGATCGACTGGAAAGGTTATCGCATCAACATCGTCGACACCCCCGGGCACGCCGACTTCGGCGGCGAGGTGGAGCGCATCCTGTCGATGGTCGACAGCGTGCTGCTGCTGGTCGACGCGGTCGACGGCCCGATGCCACAGACGCGCTTCGTGACGCGCAAGGCCTTCGAGGCGGGCCTGAACCCGATCGTGGTCGTGAACAAGGTCGACCGCCCGGGGGCGCGCCCGCACTGGGTGATGGACCAGGTGTTCGACCTGTTCGACCGCCTCGGCGCGACGGACGAGCAGCTCGACTTCCCGGTGATCTACGCCTCGGCGCTGAACGGCGTGGCCGGGCCCGAGCCCGACCAGCTGGCAGAGGACATGTCGCCGCTGCTCGACATGATCATCGAACGCGTGCCGCCGCCGCCCGCGGACATCGACGGGCCGTTCCAGATGCAGATCTGCGCGCTGGACTACTCGAGCTACGTCGGCGTGATCGGCATCGGCCGCGTGAAGCGCGGCGTGGCGCGCCCCGGCATGCAGGTGGTGGTGATCGAGGCCGACGGCACGCGCCGCCACGCGCGCATCAACTC
>CAYXJM010000358.1:0-3325 GCA_964465455.1 uncultured Klebsiella sp. | reverse complement strand
GCGGGCGAGGTGCACTACAGCGCGACGCCGCCGCCGGGCGGCCAGCAGGCCGAGCGCATGGACGTGCGCGTCGGCAAGCCCGGCACGCCGCCGCCCGCCGCGGGTGCCGCGTCACCCGCCGCGCCCGCGCAGCAGGCCGGCAAGCCGCCGGCGGAGAAGGCACGGGAGGACCGCGAACGCGAGGCGGAGCTGCAGACGCAGTGCGCGAACGCGCGCTCGATCGTCGAGCGGCTGGAGACCCGCCCGGCGGCGCGCTACCGCCGCGAGGACGGCAGCTACCAGCGCTATTCCGGCGAGGAACGCGAGCGCATGATCCGCGAGGCCCGCGACTTCGAGGCCAGGCACTGCCGCTGAGGCCTGCGCGCTCGCGGGCGCCGCGTTCAGGGCGGCGCGAGGCAGGCCCGCTGCGCCGCCGAGAGGCGCGTGCTCTCGATCCGGATGGCGCGCGCGCGGCTGCGCACGTAGTCGCTCGGCGCGGTTGGGCTCCAGTGGTTCGGACTGGGCAGCACCGCGGCGATCAGTGCCGCCTGCGCGGGGTCCAGTCGTGCCGCCGGGACGCCGAAGTGACTGCGCGCGGCCGCCTCGGCGCCGAAGATCCCCGGGCCCATCTCCGCGATGCGCAGGTACACCTCGAGGATGCGCCACTTCGGCCACAGCGCGTCCAGCGCGAGGGCCAGCGGAATCTCCAGCGCCTTGCGCAGGGCGCCGCCGCCGGGCCACAGGAAGAGATTGCGCGCGACCTGCATCGTGATGGTGCTTGCGCCGCGCAGCCGGCCCGATGCCACGTAGTCGTCGACGGCGTCCTTCGCGGCACGCAGGTCGACGCCGGCGTGGAGGCAGAAGTTGCTGTCTTCCGCGGCCACCACCGCCTCGCGCAGCGCCGCGGCGACCTCGTCGAGCGCCACCCCCTGCTGCCAGACCATCTCTCCGCGCTCGAGCGAGCGGATCAGCATCAGCGGCGTCACGCCCGGCGCGACGAAGCGGTAGAGCGCGAGGCCGGCCGCCCAGTACAGCAGGACGGGCGCGAGCAGCCAGGCGAAAACGCGCAGCACGCGCGCGCCGGCGCCGCGGGCGCGCACCGGAGCGGTCAGTGGTTCGGGCACTCCGCGCCCGGGGCGTCGGCGATCACGGCGCCCGTGCCGTGCAGTGTGCCGGCGCGTCGATCACGCGCACGCCGCAGGCCTGCAATGCGGCGAGGTCGGCACAGGCGAGCGTCCCGTTGCCCGCGAGCGCGATCTGCTTCGCGGCGCCCTGGCACAGCCGCGCATCCAGCGCGCCGATGCGGTTGCCGCGCAGCTGCAGCAATTCGAGCCCGCGCAGCGCGTAAAGCGGCGAGAGGTCGCTGACCGCGTTGCCGTCGAGCCCCAGCCGGCGCAGTCCGGTGAAGACCTCCAGGCCCGCCAGGCTCGTGATGCCCGCCTGCGAGCAGTTCAGGTCCTCGAGCTCCTCGGGCCGGGTGATCCGGCCATCGCTGATGGCCTGCGCGACGCATTCGCGCAGGTGCTCGTCGGCGATCGCGTACCCGGTGAAGAGGCGCGGGCCCTGGAACACGACGCGTTCGTTCAGCTTGTAGTCGTAGCCGACGCAGCCGGCGAGAACGAGCGCGGCGACGAGGGCGCCGAGGGCGCGGCGAGGGGTGCGGGGAGCGGGCCGGGTGGTCACGATGCGGGTCCTTTGGCCGTGATGTTGGCGGGCGGCAAGCCTACTATACTTTCGCCCCGACCGTGCCATTGCGGCGGCGGGAGAAGCCAGGTGAGCGATGCGGAAAGTGCGCCTCGGGCGCTGGACGTGGGCGATCGCATCGCGGTGTCGGACCCGGACGCCGTTTGCGCCGCCACGCGCGAGATCCTCGCGCGGCACTATCCCGGGGCGGATCTCGCGCCGCTCGAGCGCGCCTTCGCCGATGCCCGCCGGCTCTACCGGGGCGAGTTTCCCGGCTATCGCGCCTGCGACGTGCCGTACCACGATCTGCGCCACGTGCTCGGCGTCACGCTGGCGATGGCGCGGCTGCTCGACGGCTACCTGCGCAGCCATGCCGGCGCGGAGCGCTTCGCGTTCCGCCAGGCGCTGCTCGGCATCGTCGTCGCGCTGTTCCACGATGCCGGCTACATCCGGCGCCGCCGCGACACCCGTCGGCGCTGCGGCGCGGAGTACACGCGCATCCACGTCGCGCGCAGCGCGCGCTTCCTCGCGGCCTACCTTCCCGGACTGGGGCTCGCGGAACTGGCCGGCGCGGCGCGCCGCCTGGTGCAGTTCACCGGCTACGAGCAGGACGCGGGCGCCATCGCCTTCGCCGACGCGCGCCTGCGTCGGCTCGGCCAACTCATCGGCAGCGCCGACATCATCGCGCAGATGGCGGATCCGGCGTACCTCGACAACTGCCGCGACCGCCTGTACCCGGAGTTCGCGCTCGGCGGCATCGCGGCGGCCCCGGATCGGAGCGGTCGCCTCGTGGTGCGCTACGCGGACGCGCTGGACCTGCTGCGCCAGACGCCGGCCTTCATGGACGAGGCGATCGTCACGCGTCTCGAGCGCGTCTTCGAGGGGCTGCACCGCCACGTGGCGGTGCACTTCGGGGGGCGCAATCCCTACATGGAATCGATCGGGCGCCAGCGGGCGCGCCTGCTCGACGCGCTGCGCAGCGGGGACGCGGAAGCCCTGCGCCGGCCCTTCCACGTTCCCGATGCGGTCTGATCCGTGACGTGGCGTGAGCGCGCGCTGAATCCCGGGCGCCTGCGGTGCTGAGCGACGCCGACACGCACGCGATCGCGGTAGCCTGCCTCGACCGCGGGCTGCGCGGGCGGGCCGATGCGCTTGCGCGCGAGCTCGGCGTCGCTTGCGTCGATGCGCGCCCCGATGGCTGGCGCGCGCTGACCGACTGGCCGTTCCTGCTGCTGCTTTCCGCCGAGGGGCTGGCGCTGGGCCAGACCGGCGGCGAGCGCGTCACGCCGGTGCGCGTGGATTTCGGCGACGCGGCGCTGATGCACCGGCTGCGCGGCTCGGGCCCGCGCGGGGAAGACGTGGCGCGCGCGCTCGGCGTGCCGGAGCGCCGCGGGCTGCGCGTGATCGATGCCACGGCGGGCTGGGGCCGGGACAGCGCGGTGCTGGCGGCGCTCGGCTGCGAGGTCACGATGATCGAGCGCCACCCGGTGGTGGGCCTGCTGCTGGCCGACGGCCTGGCGCGCGCGGCCGCGAGCGAGCGCGCCGACGTGCGCGCGATCGCGGGCCGGCTGCAGCTGCTGCGCGGCGATGCGCGCGCGCTGCTGGCGGCGTGGAGCGGCCCGGCGCCCTAGGCGATCCTGCTCGACCCGATGTTCCCGGAGCG
>CAYXJM010000357.1:0-3356 GCA_964465455.1 uncultured Klebsiella sp. | reverse complement strand
AGCTCGCTGCTCAGCGCGAAGCTGCGCCGGTAGAGCTTGCTGCGCACCTCGGCGTGCAGCGCCTGCATGCCCTCGGGCATCGCGATGTCCGCGTTGCCCTCGATCAGCAGGGTGTCCTTGTCGACCTGAACGTTCAGCCGCTCGCTCGAGACGCCGGGAAGGTCCGCGACGAGCGTGATGCCCTCGGCATCCTCGAACACCTCGACGCGCGGGCGCAGCGCGCTCTCCGGGGTCGCCGCACTCGCGCCGGCGTTCCGCTTGATTGCCTTGCTATCGGTCATGGTCGTTTCCTCCTGTGGCTTCAGGCGACGGGAATCTGGCGCGGGCGCACGGCGGCGCGACGCTGGATGACGAGGTGCAGCACGCCGTCCTTGTAACTCGCCTCCACGCGCTCGGGATCGACGTCCTCGGGCAGCGTGACGGCGCGCCGGAACTCGCCCTCGAAGCGCTCGCGCAGGTACCACGTGCAGTTCGCGCGCGGCTCGGCCTTGCGCGTGCCGCCGATGCTCAGCACGTTCTGCTGGATCGAGACATCGAACTGGCTGGCATCGAAACCGGGCGCGTAGGCGTACACGTGCACCGCCTCGGGCGTGGCCCCGATGTTGATCGCCGGGAAGGCGCCGGCGCGCCCGCTGCGGATGCCCGCCTGCGGCCAGGCGCCGAAGAGCTGGTCCATTTCGCGCTGCAGCCGCTCGAACTCGTCGAACAGGCCGCGCTCGCCGTTCGTCAGGTACGTGAACATCGTTCTACCTCCGACAGTGTCCGGGTCTGGATCACGCCGCCACGGCGGATGCCGTGTGGCGCATGTCCTGGCAGATGGAGCCGGGCGCGGAGGTTTTCAAGGGCGGGCGCCGTCAGGCGCCGCGCCGGGTGATCGCGAGCAGGCTGTGGGAGAGCTGTTGCGACAGCCGGCGGAAGGCGGCGAAGTCCTCCTCGCCGATCGTGCGCCCCGAGGTGTCGCGATCGGCGTAGAGCACGCCGATGGCGCGGCCGCCCACCGCGATCGGGGCGAGCAGGAAGTCGTGCCCGCCGGCGAAGCGCCTGAGCTCGCGCGGCACGAGGCGCCCGAGCGCACCCGGCGCCGCCGCGTCGAAGCGCAAGTGCGCGAGCCCGGAGATGCACTCGTGGAAGATGTTGCCGCCCGGCGGCACTTCGAAGCGGAACGCCGTGCTCCACTCGCGGCCGCCGTCGCCTCGCCACAGGCGCGTCTGCAGCGCGTCGCGCCCGGGGCTGAGCAGCGCGGCGATCGTGCGGTCCATGCCGATGCCCTCGTGCACGCCGTCCATGGCCAGCTGGAGCAGGGCGTTGATGTCTGCCCCGCCGTCGGCGCCCGCGGCGAGCTGCGCCACCGCCCGCGCCTGGCGGGCCGCGTCGGGCTGCGCGGGACGCGCCTTCTCCCGTGCGCTCGCGCCGCCGGCCGCCGGGCCGGCCTGGGGGGAGCCGATCATGCGCTGCCCGAGCACCCCGGCGCCGAAACAGGCGGCGAGCTCCTGCGCCTGGCGGGCGCACTCGCGCGCGCGGTGCGCGGCATCCTCCTCGCCGAGCTGCATCAGGATCGCGATCTCGCGCAACAGCGGCTCGAGCCTGCCGGGCCGCCAGCCGTCGGCCGCGACCCGCGCGGCCAGCTCCTCCGCCACGCGCAGCACGCGCGCGGCGCGCTCGTCGCCGCCGAGGTCCACCGCCTCGGCGAGTCCCCAGGCGTGCAGCAGCGCGGCGCTCAGCTCCGCGAAGGATCCGCCGACCACGTCGCGGATCGCGGCGGCCTGGTCGCAGGCGGGCGCGGACAGCGTCGCGTGCAGTCCGGCCACCTCCGCATCGGGCAGGCTCCAGAAGGCGCTCGCCCCGATCCCGCCCAGCAGCGCCGCGAGGAACACTTCCTCGCGCCGGCGCTCGTTGCCGGCGCCCATCATCATGCGCGCCTGCACCGCCGCGTGCAGGGCGGTGGCGATGCGCTCGAGCAGGCGGTCGGCGACGCCGGGTGCCAGCGCGCCCGCGTCGAGCAGCGCGTCGAGCAGGCGGCTGGTGATGCAGATGCTGCGCACGGCGTCGAAGCCGAGCAGGGTGGCGGCGCGCGTCACCGTGGTGACCGGCTCGGCGCTCACCGCGTAGGCGGGACTGTTGGCGATCCGCAGCAGCCGGGCCGAGAGCGCGGCGTCGCGCAGCACCACTTCCGAGAGCTGGGCGAAGGAGCTGCGCCGGTCGCCGGTCACGCGCTGCACGTCGTGCACGGTCGTCCCGAGCGCCGCGAGCTCGCTGCGGTTGATCCTCGCCACCCAGCCGGCGATCCGCACCTCGTCCATCCCCCGGGGCCCCGTCGTGTGCTGCAGCGAAGTGTAGCCCGCGCGGCCGGCTTCAGGCCTTCTTCACGAACTCCGACTTGAGGCCCATCGCGCCGATGCCGTCGATCCTGCAGTCGATGTCGTGGTCGCCGTCGGCCAGGCGGATGTTCTTGACCTTGGTGCCCACCTTGACGACCGCCGAGGAGCCCTTGACCTTCAGGTCCTTGATCACGGTCACGGTGTCGCCGTCGGCCAGCACGTTGCCGAAGGCGTCGCGCACCACGCGCGCCTCCTCCGGGCTCCCGGCGGCCTCGCGCGGCCACTCGTGCGCGCACTCGGGACAGACGTACAGCATCCCGTCCTCGTAGGTGTACGCGGAATTGCACTTCGGGCACGTCGGCAGGCTGCTCATGCGGTGGCTCCGGGCAGTGAATAGGTGCGCAGGTAGGCGGCGAAGTCGCGCAGCCGCTGGTTGCCGCTCTGCTCGGCGCGCTCGCACCACTCGCGCAGCGCCGCCAGCAGTTCCTGGGCGCCGCGCGTGCGCTGCTGCCACACGGCGAGCAGGTCGAGCCGCGCCTGGTAGATCGCGGCCAGCGCGGGATGCTCGCTGAGGATCAGCTCGAGCTCCTGCTGGGCGGGCGGGTCGATCAGCGCGCGGTCGCGGGCGAGCAGCTTCTTCGCGCGCGCCAGCGCGCGGCGCCCGGCGCCGCCGGCGCGCGCGCGCTCCTGCTCGACCAGCGGCTTGATCACCTCGTCGGTGTAGCGCGCCATGATCTGGAAGCGGTCCGCGATCGCGGCCCAGGCCGTGTTCGCGTCGATCGCGCGCTTGCCGGGCACGCGGGTGACGTCGGGCCGGAAACGCGGCACCGAGGCGAGGCCGAGCGCCTGCAGCGCGCGGATCCAGAACCAGCCGATGTCGAACTCCCAGGGCTTGACCGAGAGCTTGGGCGAGGCCGGGAAGGTGTGGTGGTTGTTGTGCAGTTCCTCGCCGCCGATCAGGATGCCCCACGGCACGATGTTGGTGGCCGCGCTCGGTATCTCGAAGTTGCGGTAGCCGAGCGCATGCCCGACGCCGTT
>CAYXJM010000356.1:0-3357 GCA_964465455.1 uncultured Klebsiella sp. | reverse complement strand
GCAGTTGCGTCAGCATCGGCTCGGGAATTTCCTTCGGCACGTCGAAGATCGAGCCGATGTACGGCGCGAAGCTCTCGAGGAAGACCTCGTCGCGCTCGAAGTGCGTGAGCACCATCAGCAGCGTGGGCACGTCGGCATCGCGCAGCGCCGCACGCAGGCTGGAGTGGTCGGTGATCGGCAATGCGGCGGTTTGCGCCGTGGCGGAGAGTTTCAGCGTCTGCGGCATGTTCATGTTCGGCCTCGTTATCGTGGTGAATCCGGATGCGCTCAGCGCGCGGACCAGTGGACGGCCAGGAACGCGCAGGCGTCGTCGATGGCCTGCTGCGCCGCGGGAATCAGGCCGAGCCAGGACACGAAGCCGTGGATCATGCCGGGATAGCGCACCAGCTGCGTGCGGACACCCGCCTCCGCCAGCTTGCGGATGTAGGTCTCGCCGTGGTCGCGCGACGGATCGATCTCCGCGGTACCCATGAAGGCGGGCGGCAGGCCGCGGTGACTGGCGGCGCGCATCGGGGAGGCGATCGGGTCGTTCTGCTCGGTCTCCGGGTGGCGCAGGTAGAGTTCCCAGAAATACGCGACGTCGTCGGCGCTGAGCAGCGGGCCATTGGCGAATTCGCGCGAGGCCGGCGTCTCGGTGGAGGGGTAGTCGCAGGAGCCGTAGAACATGATCTGCGCCGCGATGCGCGGCGCACCGGCGTCGCGCGCACGCAGCGCGACACCGGCCGCGAAATTCGCCCCCGCGCTGTCGCCCGCCACTGCCAGCCGTGCCGCATCGCCGTTCAGTTCGGCGGCGTGCGCGGCCACCCACTGCGTGGCCGCCCAGCAGTCGTCCGGGCCGGCGGGGAAGGGATTCTCGGGCGCGAGGCGGTAGTCGACCGAGACCAGCACGGCGCCGGCGCCGAAGGCCAGCGCGCGCGCGATCATGTCCTGCGTGTCGAGGTCGCCGGTCACGTAGCCGCCGCCGTGGAAGTAGCAGATCAGCGGGAAGGGACCGCTGCCCGCGGGCGTGTACACCCGCACCGGGATCGCGCCGGCGGGACCCGGGACGGTGCGGTCGACGATCGATGCCAGCGGCACCTCGAGCTTCGGGAAGGCGGTGGAACTCGCGCGCACGGCCGCGCGCAGCTGCGGGATCGGTTGCGATCGCGTCGGCGGCCACTCGGGCGCGTTGGCGAACAGGGCGGCTATCTGCGGGTCGATCGGCATGGCAGGCATTCCTCGCGGGCCGGAGTCGTCCGGCCTCATCTTTTTGTGGGTGGACTGGAAGGCATTTGACGGGCAGTCTATCACCCGGGTCGCAGCATTTATCTTACCGATATATTAACTATTCCGTGAGGCCGTAGCCGGTACCGCGCGCGATGCGCGGACACGGCCTGGAACGGCAGGCGGCAGGGGAGGCGATTTGTCGAAGCTCGGGTTCGCGTGGAAGGTGCTGGCGCCGGCGGCGCTGGGTATGTTGCTGGCCGCATGCGGCGATACGGCGCCGCCGCCGTCCACCGAGGGACCGGTCGCGGACTGGCCCCACTGGGGCGGCAGCGAGGGCGGCTCGCGCTACTCGCCGCTGACGCAGATCACGCCGCAGAACGTGGGCCGGCTGAAGAAGGCCTGGACCTACCACATCGGCATGATCGACGCGCCCGAGGAGTCCTCGCCCACCTTCGAAGGCACGCCGATCGTAGCCGGCGGCCGCATGTTCGTCTGCTCCGGCATGGGCAAGGTGGCGGCGCTCGATCCCGAGACCGGCAAGGAACTGTGGGAGTTCCGCTACACCGCCGACACCACCGGCTCGTACCTGCTGAACTGCCGCGGGGTGACGTACCACGCGGATGCGCCGGGTTACGCGGGCGAGTGCCCGAGCCGCGTGTTCGCGGGTACGCTCGACGGCCGCCTGCTCGCGCTGGATGCCGCCACCGGCAAGCTGTGCGCGGGTTTCGGCGACAAGGGCTCGCTCGACCTGCTGGCGGGGCTAGGGCGCACGCAGCCGGGGGATTTCTCGATCTCCTCGCCGCCGGTGATCGTCGGCGACCGCATCATCCTCGGCGGGCGCATTCCCGACAACATGCGCGTCGACGTGCCCGCCGGCGTGATCCGCGCCTTCGACGTGCACACCGGCGCGCTGGCATGGGCGTGGAATTCCGCGCCGCCCGGCATGGAGCCCGAACCCGGCGAGCCCTACGTGCGCGGCACGCCGAACGCGTGGGCGCCGCTCGCGGTCGACAGCGAGCGCAAGCTGGTGTTCGTGCCCACCGGCAATCCCGCCACCGATCACACCAACATCATCCGCGGCGAGAAGGACCACTACGCCGCCTCGATCGTGGCGCTGGACGCCACCACCGGTCAGCTCCGGTGGCATTTCCAGACCGTGCACAAGGACCACTGGGACTACGACATCCCGTCGCAGCCGGTGCTGTTCCCGCTGCTGCGCGACGGCGTCGAGATCCCGGCGCTGGCGCAGTCGACCAAGCAGGGCCACATCTTCGTCCTGAACCGCGAGACCGGCGAGCCGCTGTTCCCGGTGGAGGAGCGTCCGGTGTCGCTCACTGGCGCGATCGAGGGCGAGCGTTACAGCCCGACGCAACCGTTCCCGGCGAATCCGGCGTTCATCGTGCGCCACGAACTCACGCGTGACGACATTTGGGGCTTCACGCCGTGGGACGAGGGCAAGTGCCGCGAGATGTTCGACAACGCGAACTGGGAAGGCGTGTTCACGCCGCCCTCGCTGCGCGGCACCGTGTATTTCCCGAGCTTCATGGGCGCGACCAACTGGGGCGGCGTGTCGGTCGATCCGGTGAACAACATCCTCGTCACCAACACGACGCAGGTGCCGGCGATCCTGCGCATGTACCCGCGCGCGGAGGCCGACCGGCTGATGGCCGCGGGCAAGCGCATGACGCCCTCGATCGGTGCGCCTTACGCGCACACCATGGAGCCGATGCTCTCGCCGCTGGGCGCGCCCTGCATTCGCCCGCCGTGGGGCACGCTGCTCGCGATCGACCTGAAGAAGGGCGAGCGGCTCTGGGAAGTGCCGCTCGGCTCCACGCGCGACGTGGCGCCGTTCCCGCTGTGGTTCGACTGGGGCGTCCCGAACATGGGCGGCTCGCTGGTCACGGCGTCGGGGCTCGTGTTCATCGGGGCGACCACCGACAACTTCCTGCGCGCCTTCGACCTGAAGAGCGGCAAGGAGCTGTGGAAGGCGCGGCTGCCGGGCGGCGGCCAGGCCACGCCGATGAGCTATCGCCTCGGCAAGGACGGCAAACAGTACGTGGTGATCGCCGCCGGCGGCCACAAGTACCTGGGCACCGACGTCAGCGATGCGCTGGTGGCCTATGCGTTGTAGGCCGGCCTCCAATGTGGGTC
>CAYXJM010000355.1:0-3373 GCA_964465455.1 uncultured Klebsiella sp. | reverse complement strand
CACCAGCCTCGAGGAGCCGATGATCCGCGACCTCGCGCTGATGAAGCTGCACGCCGTGGGGCTGCGCGGCGCGGCGGAGCTGATGCCCTCCGAGCTCTCGGGCGGCATGGCGCGGCGCGTCGCGCTCGCGCGCGCGATCGCGCTCGACCCCGAACTCATGATGTACGACGAGCCCTTCGCGGGCCTCGACCCGATATCGCTCAGCGTCATCGGCCAGCTGATCCGCAAGCTGAACGACGCCCTCGGCGCGACCTCGATCATCGTGACGCACGACATCCAGGAATCGCTGAAGATCGTCGACTACATCTACTTCGTTGCCGACGGCCGCGTGATCGCCGAGGGCAGCGCCGAGGAGGTCAAGGCCTCGCTGGAGCCCTACGTGCACCAGTTCGTCTGGGGCGAGGCCGACGGCCCCGTGCCCTTCCACTACCCCGCCGCCGACTACGTCGCGGACCTGCTGCGGGGCACGCGCGCATGAGCCGGCCGACCTCGTTCGCCTTCCTGCGCGGGCTGGGCGCGCGCACCATCAACGCGGTGTGGCGCCTCGGCTTCGCCACGCGCTTCCTGCTGGCGACCGTGCGCCATACGCCGGCCGCCTTCCGCCGCCTCCCGCTCACGATGCGCGAGATCTACTTCGCCGGCGTGCTCTCGCTCACGATCATCCTGGTCTCGGGGCTCTTCGTCGGCATGGTGCTGGGCCTGCAGGGCTACGACACGCTCGCGCGCTTCGGCTCCTCCGAGGCGCTCGGCGTGCTGGTGGCGCTGTCGCTGGTGCGCGAGCTCGGCCCGGTGGTGGCAGCGCTGCTGTTCGCCAGCCGCGCCGGCAGCGCCATCACCGCCGAGATCGGCCTGATGAAGGCCACCGAGCAGCTCGACGCGATGGAGATGATGGCGGTCGATCCCGTCGCGCGCGTCATCGCGCCGCGCTTCTGGGGCGGCGTGATCTCGATGCCGCTGCTCGGCGCGCTGTTCACGGCCACCGGCATCCTCGGCGGCTACCTCGTCGGCGTGGTCATGATCGGCGTCGACGTCGGCCAGTTCTGGTCGCAGATGCAGGCCGCGGTGGACTTCCGCGAGGACGTCATGAACGGCATGATCAAGAGCTTCGTCTTCGGCATCGCCGTGACCTGGATCGCCGTGTTCGAGGGCTACGAGGCGCCGCCCACGGCCGAGGGCGTCTCCGGTGCGACCACGCGCACCGTCGTGACTTCCGCGCTGGTCATCCTGGCACTGGACTTCGTTATGACCGCATTCATGTTCCACGGGGTACGCTGAACCGCTATGAACCGCACGACCATTGATCTCTGGGTGGGCATCTTCGTGGCCATGGGCCTCGCGGCGCTGGTGTTCCTGTCGTTCCAGGTGGCGAACCTCACCGGCGGCACCAGCGGCGAGACCTACACGCTCATCGCGCGCTTCGACGACCTCGGCGGCCTCAAGGTCAAGGCGCCGGTCAAGAGCTCGGGCGTGGTGGTGGGACGCGTCGCCGACGTCAGCTTCGACAACAACACCTTCCAGGCGATCGTGAAGTTCAAGGTCGAGCAGCGCTACCAGTTCCCGCTCGACACCTCGGCGAAGATCCTGACCTCGGGCCTGCTCGGCGACCAGTACATCGGGCTGCTGCCGGGCGGCGACCCGGACAACCTGAAGGACGGCGACAGCATCGAGATCACGCAGGGCGCGATCGTGCTGGAGAACCTGATTTCCAAGTTCCTGTTCAACGCCACCACCGCCGGCGACGGCAAGGACAAGGACAAGGAGAAAGGCAGGGACCCCAAGGCGGCTGCGACCGCGGACGAGTTCGAGGAGTGACACGATGCAACACGTCGCACGAGACGCCCTGCCGCGCCGGATCGGCTCGCTGTGGGGCATGCTGCTGGCGCTGATGCTGGCGCTGCCGGCGCTGGCGCAGGCCCCCGAGGAGCCCGATGCGCTGGTCGAGCGCGTCAGCGGGGAAGTGCTGCAGATACTGAAGGATCACCAGAGCAACCCCGGCAGCGCCGAGGTCCAGGCGATGGTGAAGGACAAGGTGCTGGGGCACTTCGACTTCGCGCGCATGGCGGCGCTCGCGGCCGGGCTCAGCTGGCGCAGCGCCACCCCGGCGCAGAAGGCCGAGCTGACCGAGCAGTTCCGCACCCTGCTGGTGCGCACCTACTCGTCCGCGCTCGGCAAGTTCAAGGGCCAGAAGCTCGAGTTCGACCCGCAGCGCAAGTCCGAGGACCAGCGCAAGGCGATCGTGCGCTCGCGGCTGCTGCAGCCGGGCGCCGAGGCGATCACCGTGGACTACAAGATGATCGCGAGCGCGAGCGGCTGGAAGGTCTACGACGTGTCGGTCGACGGCGTGAGCCTCGTGACCACCTACCGCGACGCCTTCGCCGAGGAAGCGCGTGCCAACGGCGTCGACGGGCTGATCAGGATGCTGACCGACAAGAACGCCGCGTTGGCCAGCGACGGGGCGGCCTGACCGTGCGGCACGAGGGAGACACCCTCCACCTCGAGGGCACGGTGACGATGGACACCGTACCCGCCCTGGTCAAGGAGGCGCGTCAGGCGTGCCGCCACGGTGCCTCGCGCGTGGATTTCGCGCAGGTGACCGAAGCGGACTCCGCCGCCATCGCGCTGGCGCTGGAATTGCGGCGCGACGCCGCGGAGCGCCAGGCTCCGCTGGCGTTCCTGAACCTGCCGCCCGGACTGCACAAGCTGGTGGAGCTCTACGACGTCGGCGATCACCTCGCCGGCTGAGCGCCGGCGGGGGTCACAGCCGCTCCGGCAGGTGCTGCCGGATGTCGGCGACCGGGTGCTTCACGAGGTTCTTGACCACCTCGCCGGCCACGGCAGCCCGCGTGCCGGGCTCGAGGTCGTCGCGCAGCGCGCCCAGCACGTGCGCGTCGGCCACCAGGTAGATGCGCTCGCACTGTCCGGTGTGATGCGCCGCGTTGAGCACCACCGCCAGCGAACGCAGGTAGCGCGCGAGCGCCTCCTCCTTGCGGCCCTGCTCGTTGCCGAGGCCATGACCCGCGCCGCCCGCGACGCCGCTGAAGCTGCCCTGCCGATCGCTCTCCAGTTCGCCGCGGTGGCGCCGCCCCGACGGGTTCAGCAGGTCATCGCGCTCGACCAGCGTCGCGCACGCCCCCTCCTCGGCCTCGAAAATCCGCGCGGCATCGTGGCTCGCGACGACGACCATGATCTTGCCCATCTCTTCTCTCCTTCTGCTGCCGTTACCCGCAATCGCCCGCGCATGCCCCGAGGCGTCGCGATGCCGACCGTGTGCGCAATCTAGGCGGGCTCCGCTGCCCCGGCATTGACCGCGGTCAACGACTCGCGGGCCGTCGCGTCGCTCCGCACTGCCCGCGAGGCCAGGTGCCGCGAGCGC
>CAYXJM010000354.1:0-3374 GCA_964465455.1 uncultured Klebsiella sp. | reverse complement strand
ATCGTCGTGCGCGAGAACATCGTGCGCCACCTCGGCATGGGCAAGTCGCACCGCGCCGCCGCGCAGGACGGCACCGAGGAGATCGGCCTCGCGGTGACGGCCACCACGTTCGCGATCCTCGCGGTGTTCGTGCCGGTGGCGTTCATGGAGGGGTTCATCGGGCGCTACTTCTTCCAGTTCGGCATCACGATCACGGTCGCCGTGCTGGTGTCGCTGTTCGTGAGCTTCACGCTCGACCCGATGCTGTCCTCGGTCTGGCACGACCCGCCGGACGGCCGCTTCCGCCGCTTCCCGTGGCTCGGGCGGCTGATGGCGCGCATCGAGGCCGGCGTCGAGGCGCTGCACCGCGGCTATGGCCGCGCGCTGGCCTGGGCGCTCCGCCCGGAGCGCTCCGTCCGGTTCCTGGGCAACCGCGCCCTGGTGCTGTGGGGCGCGGCCGGCGTCTTCGCCGGCAGCCTGCTGCTGCTGCCGCTGATCGGCACCGAGTTCATGCCGAAGTCCGACGACGGCTTCATCACCCTGCGCATCAACGTGCCGGTGGGCCACAGCCTCGACTACACCGACGCCAAGACGCGCCAGGTGGAGCAGGCGCTCGGCGAATTTCCCGAGATCCGCACCGTCGACGCGCAGGTCGGCACCTACGAGGGCAAGAACTACGCGCGCCTGAACCTGCGCCTCACCGAGCCCGGCACGCGCCGGTCGCAGCAGGAAATCGAGGGCGCGATCCGCGAGCGCCTCGCGCGCATTGCCGGCATCGACCTGCAGATGGGATTCCAGGAGAGCGTGTTCGTCTCGATCCTCGGGCCGGACCCCGTGCGGCTGAAGCAGCTCTCGGACGAGCTGATGGCGAAGATGGCGCGGATCCCGGGCATCGCCGACCTCGAGAGCAGCGAGACCGGCGCCAACCCGACGGTCGCGGTGCGCATCAAGCGCGAGCTCGCGAGCGATCTCGGGCTCACCACGGAGCGCATCGGCCGCGCGCTGCGCCCGTTGCTGGCCGGCGACGAGGTGAGCCGCTGGCTGGCCCCGGACGGGCAGGACTACGACGTGATCGTGCAGCTGCCGCAGGGCGCGCGCGAGGCGGTCGAGGACCTCGGCGACCTGTCGCTCACCAGCACGCGGCTCGACGCCGCCGGCCTGCCGCTGCTGGTGCCGCTGCGCCAGGTGGCCGACATCGAGCAGACCACGGGCCCGCTGCAGATCAAGCGCCTGAACCTCGAGCGGCGCGTGTCGCTGTACGCGCGCGCGCAGGGGCGCGCCTCGGGCGACGTGGGCAGCGACGTGCAGCGGCTGATGGCGGCGACGGAACTGCCGCCGGGGTACCGGTTCGACATCGGCGGCCAGCAGGAGATGCTGACACAGAGCTTCCGCGCGACGCTGTCGGCACTCGCGCTCGCGGTGATCTTCATCTACTTCATCCTCGCCTCGCAGTTCGCGAGCTTCGTGCAGCCGGTGGCGATCATGGCCTCGCTGCCCCTGTCCTTCGTCGGCGCGTTCGTCGCGCTGCTCGTCACCGGCACGACGCTGAACATGTTCTCGCTGATTGGCATGATTCTGCTGATGGGACTGGTGACCAAGAACGCGATCCTGCTGGTGGACTTCGCCAACCAGGGCCTGCGCGAGGGCAAGTCGCTGCACGATGCCGTGCTCGACGCGGGGCAGGTGCGCCTGCGGCCGATCCTGATGACCACGCTCGCGATGATCTTCGGCATGCTGCCGATGGCGATCGGCGCCGGCAGCGCCGGCGACCTCAACGCCCCGATGGCGCGCGCCGTGATCGGCGGCGTCATCACCTCGACGCTGCTGACGCTGGTGGTGGTGCCGGTGCTCTACACCGTCCTGCACGCCCGCGCGGGCCGGCTGTCGGCGGTGGCGCGCCCGGCTCCGCGGGCTCAGTACCAGCCGAGCCGCCTGCCCGCGCCGTAGACGAGCCAGACGCCGAGCGCGCACACGAACAGGCCGAACATCAGCCGCAGGTGCGGCCCCTGCATGTGATTCGCGGCGACGGCCCCGATCCACGAGCCGAAGAACATCGCCAGCGCGAGGATGACGGCGGCGCGGACGTCGACGTTGCCGTGGCGGTAGTACTCGAGCGTGGCGGCGAGTCCGATCGGCGGCAGCAGCACCGCAAGCGAGGTTCCCGTGGCCATGTGCTGCGAGAATCCGGCCCAGTAGATCAGCGCCGGCACGATGACGATGCCGCCGCCCACCCCGAACAGGCCCGCTGATATCCCGCCGAGGGAACCGATGACGACGAAGGTGGCCCAGGATGTCATTGGCATGTGCTAACCGTCCTGTCGTGACACTGTTTTCGTTCCGCGACCGCACCCCCCGCGGGCAGCGCCCGCGCGGGATCGTTCGCCCCCGTGCTGCCGTGCCCGTCTGCGCTCACACTTCGTCGAGGCACAGCAGCGTGAGCGGGCCGCCGAGGAAGAGGCCGGTCTCGATGAAGAGCGCGTTGGCGCTGCGCAAGGGTCTGTGGACCACGGTGTGGCCGTGGATGGTCCAGTCGACGCCGGCGACCGGCGCCGCGTCGTCCTCGCGGATGCGGCTGCGACCCCAGAGCATCTCGCGCTGCAGCGCCGGGTCGCGCGCGGCGCGCCCGATGCCGCTCCAGTCGGCGACCGGGCACTGCGCGTGGCAGATGCCGAAGGTCCGCCCGTCGCGGTGCGTCACGGTGATCGCGATCGGCATGCGCGCGCAGAGCTCGCCCGCGGCGCGCGCCTCGGCGTTGGCCTGGCGGCCGTCCAGGCCCCAGTCGCCGCCGTTCGCGCGCCAGACCTCGACGAGCGCCCGCTCGCCGGCCAGCACGCGCAGCAGCATGTCCTCGTGATTGCCGCGCGCGGCGAGGAACCAGGGTTCAGCGAGCAGCGCCGCGCAGCCCGGCGAATCCGGGCCGCGGTCGATCAGGTCCCCGACGCTGAAGAGGCGGTCGCGCGATGGCTCGAAGCCGCGTCGCGCCAGCGCTTCGCGCAGCGCCGGCAGGTGGCCGTGCAGGTCGCCGATCACGAAGTCGCGCCCGCGCTCGTTCGGCGGCATCCTGATGTGCAGCGCGTTCATGCGCCTGCCGCCCGTACCGCGCCGGTGAAGAGGAACGCCGGGCCCGCCGCGTGCAGGTGCCGGCGGCTGGTGCGCGCGAGGCGCCAGGCTATCGCGAGCGCCGCGACGCCGATCGCGGCGAGCATGCCGGCCCAGAAGCCGGCGACGCCGAGCCCCGCGTGCCACGGCGAGCCCATCGCCAGCGTCCAGCACAGCGGCAGCCCGAACAGCCAGTAGGCGGCGATGTTGATCGCCGAGGCGACGCGCGTGTCCTTGTAGCCGCGCAGCGCCATGCCGGCGCCGATCTGCACCGAGTCGAACACGCGGTAGGCGGC
>CAYXJM010000353.1:0-3374 GCA_964465455.1 uncultured Klebsiella sp. | reverse complement strand
CCGTCGACCTCGCGGAACAGCTGGCCGCGCTCGCGGATCGCGTCGATGCCCACCGGAATGCGGTTGAACAGCACGGTCAGGAAGAGCGCGGTCAGCACCACGACTGCCAGCGAGTAGCCGGCGAGGCGCGGGCGCATGATGCGGCTCGGCTTGCCCTGCAGCGCGTTCTCGGTGGTGTAGCGGATCAGGCCGCGCGGGTAGTTCATCTTGTCCATCACCGAGTCGCAGGCGTCGATGCACAGCGCGCAGGTGATGCACTGGTACTGCAGGCCGTCGCGGATGTCGATGCCCGTGGGGCAGACCTGCACGCAGAGCTGGCAGTCGATGCAGTCGCCGACGCCGAGAGCCTGCCGGTCGGCGTCCTTCTTGCGCGAGCCGCGCGGTTCGCCGCGACCCGGGTCGTAGGAGACGATCAGCGTGTCGTGGTCGAACATCACCGCCTGGAAGCGCGCGTAGGGACACATGAACATGCACACCTGCTCGCGCAGCCAGCCCGCGTTGATGTACGTGGCGAGCGTGAAGAACAGCGTCCACAGGTTCGCCCACATGCCGGCCTCGCCGAGCGGCAGGTCGATCACGAGATCGCGGATCGGCGTGAAGTAGCCGACGAAGGTGATGCCGGTGAATGCCGCGAAGCCGAACCACATCGCGTGCTTCAGCGACTTGCGCCACAGCTTGTTGAGGTTCCACGGCCCCTGGTCGAGCTTGATGCGCTGGTTGCGCGTACCCTCGCTCACCTGCTCCGCCCACATGAAGATGCTGGTCCAGACCGTCTGCGGGCAGGTGTAGCCGCACCAGACGCGGCCCGCGAACACGGTGACGGTGAACAGGCCGAAGGCCGCGATCATCAGCAGCCACGCGAGCAGCGGGAAGTCCTGGGGCCAGAAGGTGACCGCGAAGATGTGGAACTTGCGCGCGGGAAGGTCGAACCAGATCGCCTGCCGCCCGTCCCAGTTGATCCACGGCGCCCCGAAATACAGGATCAGCAGCGGCCAGCCGGTGTAGAGCCGCAGGCGCTGGAAGAATCCCTCGACCTTGCGCGTGTAGATCCTCTCTCGCTTCTGGTAGAGATCGAGCTCGCCGACCTCCGCAGGAGCCGCGATCTCGACCACCGGGATCTTTTCTTCCGCCATTGCCGTACCGCTCGCAGTAGTTGAAAGAAATGCGCCGGCAGAGCCGGCGCGATCGGGTGGGGGACGGCGGGGCGCCGCCCCGCCGTCAGTCCTTCGAGAGGCTGTAGACGTAGGCCGTCAGCAGTCGGATCTTGTCCTCGTTCAGCTGCTCGCCGAATGCCGGCATCTTGCCGTTGCGGCCCTTGCGCAGCGTGTGCTTGATCGCTTCGAGATCGCCGCCGTAGAGCCAGATCCCGTCGGTCAGGTTGGGGGCACCCAGCATCTGGTTGCCCTTGCCGTCGGGGCCGTGGCAGGCGACGCACAGCATCTTGAACTGCGTCTCGCCGGCGGCGCTCTCGGCGCTGGCGGGTTCGGCCCCGGACAGCGTGCGCACGTAACGCGCCACGTTGACGATGCCCGTGTCGCCGAGCGCGGCTTCCCACGGCGGCATCGCGCCCTGGCGACCGTTCACCAGCGTGGCGTGGATCGCATCGGGCGTGCCGCCGTAGAGCCAGTCCTCGTCGGTCAGGTTCGGGAAGCCGATGCTGCCGCGCGCGTCGGATCCGTGGCAGACCGAGCAGTTGTTGGCGAAGATGCGCTGGCCCATGCGCAGGGCATCCTGATCCGTGGCGATCTCCTCGATCGCCTTGCCGCGATACTGGGCGAAGACGGGCTCGTAGCGGGCCTCGGCGCGCTGGACCTCGCGCTGCCACTGGTCGATCTGCGTCCACTTCAGCAACCCCTCGAAGCTGCCGAGGCCGGGAAACGCCACCAGGTAGCCGATGCCGAACACGCCGGTGATCACGAACATGTAGAGCCACCACGCCGGCAGCGGGTTGTCGTACTCCTCGATCCCGTCGTACACGTGGCCGGTCTTGGCCTCGGAGTCCGAGGGCCGCGTGCGGTTGCTGAACAGCAGCCAGTACGTCCCGACGATCACGATCGCCGTGAGGACGATGATGTAAGCGCTCCAGAAACTAGTCATCGGATTTACCCTTCTTGGTTCCGTCCAGATCGTCGTCGGCGAAGGGCAGGTTGGCCGCCTCGTCGAACCGCTGCTTGCGTTTGTCGCTCCAGGCCCAGACGCACACGCCCAGGAACGCGATCATCGCCAGTATGGTGCCTATCCCGAGCAGGTCGCCCCTGTCCATCGGGGCGGCTCAGCGCGTGCTCTTGAGCAGCGTGCCGAGCTGCTGCAGGTACGCCACCACGGCGTCGATCTCCTTGTGTCCGGCCACCGCTTCGGCCGCGCCGGCCACGTCCTCGTCCGTATACGGCACGCCGACGAGTTTGAGGGCGCGCATCTTCGCGGCCGTGTCCTTGCCGTCGAGCGTGTTGTCGAACAGCCAGGGGTAGGCCGGCATCACCGACTCGGGCACCACGTTGCGCGGGTTGTACAGGTGTGCGCGGTGCCAGTCGTCGCTGTAGCGGCCGCCGACGCGCGCGAGGTCCGGCCCCGTGCGCTTCGAGCCCCACAGGAACGGGTGGTCGTAGACGAACTCGCCGGCCACCGAGTAGTGGCCGTAGCGCTCGGTCTCGGCGCGCAGCGGGCGGATCATCTGCGAGTGGCAGACGTTGCAGCCCTCGCGGATGTAGATGTCGCGACCCTCAAGCTGCAACGCCGTCAGCGGCTTCAGGCCCGCGACCGGCTCCGTGGTCTGCTTCTGGAAGAACAGCGGCACGATCTCCACCAGGCCGCCGAAGCTGATGGCCACGATGATCAGCACGATCATCAGGCCGACGTTCTTTTCGATCTTCTCATGCTGCATGGATCGCGCTCCTTAGGCGGGCTGGGCTTGCGCGTGGGTAACGGGGGCGGACGCCGGGCTCACGGTCTTCCACGTGTTCCAGGCCATCACGAGCATCCCGAGGAAGAACATCGCGCCGCCGACGAGACGGACGATATAGCCCGGATGGCTCGCGAGCACGGTTTCGGCGAAGCTGTAGGTCAGCGTGCCGTCGCTGTTGTAGGCGCGCCACATCAGGCCCTGCAGGATGCCGTTGACCCACATCGAGGCGATGTAGAGCACGGTGCCGATCGTGGCGAGCCAGAAGTGCGCGTTGATGCCTTTGACGCTGTACATGTCCTTGCGGCCGTACAGGACCGGGATCAGGTGGTACATCGCGCCGATCGAGACCATGGCGACCCAGCCGAGCGCGCCCGAGTGCACGTGGCCGATGGTCCAGTCCGTGTAGTGCGACAGCGAGTTGACCGTCTTGATCGACATCATCGGGCCTTCGAAGGTCGACATGCCGTAGAAC
>CAYXJM010000352.1:0-3380 GCA_964465455.1 uncultured Klebsiella sp. | reverse complement strand
GGCGCAAGGACACCGAGAACCGGATCCGCCGCACGCGCGAGAACCTCGAGCGCCTCACCGACTTCCGCGAGGAGCTCGAGCGCCAGCTGCAGCACCTGAAGCGCCAGGCCTCGGCTGCGGAGCGCTACTCGGAACTCAAGACCGAGGAGCGGCGCATCGGCGCCGAGCTGCTGGCGCTGCAATGGCGGCAGCTCGATGCGCAGGGCGCCCGGCTGCGCGAGGGCGTGCTGCGCCACGAGGTCCAGCTGGCCGCGATCAACGCGCGGCACACGCGCGTGGACGCCGATATCGAGAAGGCGCGCGATCAGCATTCGGGGCTGAACGAGGCCCTCGGCGGGGTGCAGGAACGCTACTACGCCATCGGCGCCGACATCGCGCGCACCGAGCAGTCGGTTCAGCTGCAGCAGGAGCGCGCGCGGCAGCTGCGCGCCGACCTGGAGCAGGCGCGGCGCTCGCGCGAGGAAGCGGAACGGCACCTTCGCGACGACGAGGCGCGCCTCGCGCGCTTCGGTGCCGAGCTCGAGGAGGTGATACCGGCGCTGGCGGCTGCCGAGGCCGCGGAAGCAACGGGGCAGGAGACGCTGGCGCAGGCCGAGGAGGCCATGCAGCAGTGGCAGCTCGAGTGGGACGAGTTCAGCGCGGCGGCCGAGAAGCCGCGCCAGGAGGTCGGGGTGCAGCAGTCGCGCATCCGCCACCTCGAGGAGTCGCTGGCGCAGGCGGAGCAGCGCCTCGAGCGGCTGGAGCACGAGGCGGCCGAACTCGACACCACCGCAATCGACACCGAGCGCGAGACGCTGGACGAGCGCGTGCAGGAGCTCGAGGAGATCAGCCGCAGCTGGCAGGAGCGCGCCGACACGGTGCGCGAGCAGATCGAGCTGGCGCGCGCGAGCATCACGCAGCACACCGGGCAGCTCGACGAGGTGCGTGGCTCGCTGCAGGAGAGCCGGGGACGCTTCGCCTCGCTGCAGGCGCTGCAGCAGGCGGCGCTGGGCCAGACCGACGAGGTCGTCACCGGATGGCTGCAGGCGCAGGGGATCGGGCAGAACCAGCGCTTGGCCGAGCGCCTCGCGGTCGACCCCGGCTGGGAGACCGCGGTGGAAACCGTGCTCGGCAGCCACCTGCAGGCGGTGTGCGTGGACGACGTGAGCCCGCTCGCCGCCGCGCTGGATCGCTTCGGCGGCGGCACCCTCGGCCTCTTCAGTCCGCGCGCGGCGGCGCGTACGGCCGCGGCGCCGCAGAGCCTCGCGGCGAAGGTGCGCGCGCCATTCGATCTCGACGGCCTGCTGGCCGGCGTCTTCGTGGCGGACTCCCTGGCCGAGGCGCTCGCGCTGCAGGGCCGGCTCGGTGCCGGCGAGTCGGTGGTCACGCCCGAGGGGATCTGGCTCGGACGCGACTGGCTGCGGCTCGCGCGCGACAGCGACGCGCGCGCCGGCGTGATCCAGCGCAGCCGCGAGCTGGCCGGGCTCGAGGAGGCGATGGACGCCGGGCGCGCGCGCGAGGCGCTGCTGCTCGAGTCGCTGGAGCACTCGCGCGAGGAACTGCGCGAGCTCGAGGCCGAGATGCTGCGGTTGCAGCAGGAGCTGCGCGCGGCCAACGCGCGCTACACCGAGGCGCGCTCGGCGCTCAGCGCCTGCACGGCGCGCCTCGAGCAGATGGGGCTGCGGGCCGAGCGCAACCGCTCCGAGCAGCAGCAGTACCGCGAGCGGCGCGACGCGCAGCGTGCCGAGCTGCAGACCGCGCGCGGCCTGCTCGAGGCCGCGCTCGACGCGATGCACCGCGACAGCCAGCGGCGCGAGACGCTGCAGCTGCAGCGCGATGCGGCGCGCCAGGCGCTCGACGCCGCGCGACAGCGGGCGCGGCAGGACAAGGACTCGGCGCACCAGCTGGCGATGCGGCGCCAGTCGCTGGGTGCGCAGACCGAGAGCCTGCGCGCGGCGATCGCGCGGATCCAGGGGCAGTTCGCCCAGCTCGATGAGCGCACCGGGACGCTCGCCGCGCAGATCGAGGCCACCGAGGCGCCGATCGCCGAGGGCAAGGAGCTGCTCGAGACGCAGCTGCAGGACCGTCTCGCGGTCGAGGGCGAGCTGACGGCGGCACGGGCCCGCGTGCAGCAGGTCGAGCACGAACTGCGCGAGGCCGAGCGCAGCCGCCACGCGATCGAGCAGGAGGCCGAGGTCGTGCGCGGCGCGCTGGAGCAGGAGCGCATCGCCGCGCAAGGCGTGCAGGTGCGCGTCGCAGCGATCATCGAGCAGTTGCAGAAGGGACACGCGGATCTCGCCGCGGTGCTCGCGAGCCTGCCCGAGGACGCGGACGAGGCGGCGTGGCAGGCGCAGCTCGAGCGCCTCGCGAACCAGATCGCGCGCCTCGGCCCGATCAACCTCGCGGCGATCGAGGAGCATCGCCAGCAGTCGGAGCGCAAGAGCTACCTCGACGCGCAGAACGCCGACCTGGTCGAGGCGCTCGAGACGCTGGAGAACGCGATCCGCAAGATCGACCGCGAGACGCGCACGCGCTTCAAGGACACCTTCGACAAGGTGAACAGCGGCCTGCAGGAACTGTTCCCGCGGGTGTTCGGCGGCGGGCATGCCTACCTCGAACTGACGGGCGAGGACCTGCTCGACACGGGCGTCGCGATCATGGCGCGGCCTCCCGGCAAGCGCAACGCGACGATCCACCTGCTCTCGGGCGGCGAGAAGGCGCTGACGGCGATCTCGCTGGTGTTCTCGATCTTCCGCCTGAACCCGTCGCCGTTCTGCATGCTCGACGAGGTCGACGCGCCGCTCGACGACGCCAACGTCGGACGTTTTGCGCGGCTCGTGAAGGAGATGTCCGAGGCGGTGCAGTTCATCGTCATCACGCACAACAAGATCACGATGGAGATGGCGCAGCACCTGATGGGCGTCACGATGCAGGAACCGGGTGTCTCGCGGCTGGTCAGCGTGGACGTCGAGGAGGCGGTGGCGCTCGCGCACACGGCGTGACGCACGGGCACCGCGGCCGCGATGTTCTATAGTGGAGTTTGGTTATAGAATGCCGCGGCGGCGCGGGAACGGACAGGCCATATCACCCGGTTGACAGGATCTGCTAGCGGCATGGAGTTGAGTGTACAGGACTGGTTGATCGTCATCGGGGCGCTCCTGATCGTGGGCGTGCTGCTCGATGCGTTCAGGCGCTATCGCAACGAGAGCCGCAACCCGATTCGCATGAGCCGCAAGCCCGGTTTCTGGAAGCTGGGTGACGGTTTCCGCGACGATGCCGAAGCCCCGGCGCTGCCCAACGCCGAGTTGCCGGGCGGCGGCGCGCGCGTACGCGACCGCGGCAGCAATGGCTACGACAACCGCGGCATGGACGATTTCGAGCCGCCAGCGCCACGCTCGGCT
>CAYXJM010000351.1:0-3380 GCA_964465455.1 uncultured Klebsiella sp. | reverse complement strand
GGCGGGCGGCGCGGCGCTGCTGCCGGCACTGGTGCCCGCGGCCGACGAGGCGGACACCGCCGCGGCCGCCGCGCCGCGCGTCGAGATCTTCACCACGACATCCTGCCCGTACTGCAAGGCGCTGCGCGCCTACCTCGACGCGCGCGGCATCGCCTACGTCGAGCACAACATCAACGCCACGCTGGAGACGCGCGAGGCCTTCTACGCGAGCGGCGCCCAGGGCGTGCCCGTGGTGATGATCGGCGAGCGCGTGATCCAGGGCTTCAACCCGGTGGCCATCGAAGCCGCCCTGAAGGCACCGTAGGTCGCCATCTTCCGTGGGTCGGCATTTTCCTTGGGTCGCCATTCATGGCGACATGGGCCTGGGTGGTCGCTGCTGTCGCCATGAATGGCGACCCACAGCTCAATAGCGCCAGTAGCTCCTCGACAGGATCACCAGCACCGGCAGCACCTCGAGACGGCCCCAGATCATCGCGACCGACATGATCCACTTCGCGGCGTCGTTCAGGCCGCCGAAGCCGCCGCTCGTCTCGCCGTAGCCGATGCCCATGTTGTTGATGCAGCCCGCGGTGGTGCCGAAGGCGGTGAGCGGGTCGAGGCCGGTGAAGCACAGCAGCAGCGTGAACGCGAAGGTGCTTATGACGTAGAGGCTGACGAAGGTCACGACCGCCTGCACCGCCGCATCCGGCACGCTGCGCCGCGCGAGCCGCACCGAGAGCTGCGCGTGCGGGTGGATCAGCTGCATGATCTCGCGCTTCACCTCGCGCCACAGCAGCAGGAAGCGCATGGCCTTGATGGCGCCCGAGGTCGAGCCGACGCAGCCGCCGAAGAAGCTCGAGACGATCAGCAGCATCACGACGGCCGCGGGCCAGCCGGGGTAGCCGACGGTGTTGATGCCGTTGCCGGTGAACACCGAGGCGGCCTGGAAGAAGCCGTGGTAGGCCGCTTCCCACGGCGCGAAAGACTCCGAAAGCCACAGCGTCGCGATCGTGATCGCCGCCACCGCGCCGAAGACCGACAGGAAGAAGCGGTACTCGACGTCGTTCAGCCAGGGCCGGATGCTGCGCGACTGGAAGGTGCGGAAGTACAGCGCGAAGTTCGCCGCCGCCAGCAGCGAGAACACGCCGCCGACGATCTCCACCGCCGCGCTGTCGTAGAAGCCGAGGCTCGCGTCGTGGGTCGAGAAGCCGCCGAGCGACATCGTCGACATCGCGTAGCAGACCGCGTCGAACCACGGCACACCGGCGAGGTGGTAGGCCAGCGCGCAGATCAGCGTGATGCCCGAGTAGATCAGCCACAGGCTCTTCGCGGTGTCGGCGAGCCGCGGCGTCATGCGGTCTTCCTTCATCGGACCCGGGGTTTCCGACTGGTAGAGCTTGGCGCCGCCGACGCCGAGGTAGGGCAGCAGCGCCATCGCCAGCACCACGATGCCGAGGCCGCCGAGGAAGTTCAGCTGCGCGCGGTAGTACACGATGCTGCGCGGCTGGGCGTCGAGGCCGCTCAGCACCGTGGCCCCGGTGGTCGTGATGCCGGACACCGACTCGAACATCGCGTCGACGAAGCGCATGTGGATGCCCGGGTCGATCACGAGGGGCACCGCGCCGCAGGCCGCGAACACCACCCAGAACAGCACCACCACGAGGAAGCCGTCGCGCTGGCGCAGCGGGGCGGAGGTGCGCCGCGTGAGCAGCAGGCCCGCGCCGCCGCCGGTGATCAGCAGCAGCAGCGCGTTGATGAAGGTGTCGGCCTGCGCCTCGTCGAAGTGCAGCGCGACCCCGATCGGCGGCAGCAGCGACAGGCTGAACAGGATCACCAGCACGCTGCACATGCGGATGCCGGTCGGGATCCGGCCCGACATCAGGCCGGGACGGCTGCGGAGAGAGGCGGGCGCGGCGGCCGACGGCGCGTGCCCGGGGTTCGCGTCGGCCATCGGGCACCTGCGTTCGTTTGGACGCGCGCATTCTGTGGCCGGGCGTCGGCCCGATCAATACGCCGGCGCGGCAACAGGCCCGGGCCGGCCGCGGGCCGCGCTACGGCCCCACGCCGTAGTCGCGGCTGCGCTCGCGCGTGGCGGCCACGCCGATCGCGTCGCCCCCGGTGACCGGCTGCGGCGTCACCGCCGCGCCCGGGTAGACGCTGTACTGCGCCAGCCGCAGGCGCAGCCGCGCGCCCGGCACGAAGCTCGCGGTGTCGTGGTGCAGGTGCGGCAGCTCCACCGAGAGCAGGGCGCAGTCGTGATCGAGGCGCGCCTCGGCGCGCACGAGCGGACCGGTGCGCTGTACCGCGGCGATCGTGACCGCGATGCCGTGCCCGTCCGGATCCGCGACGCGCAGGTCCGCCGGGCGCACGTAGACGGCGAGCGGGCCGCCGGGGTGGATCTGCGCGGTCTGCAGCGGGCGGTCGGCGCCGGCGATGCGCAGCGTGCGGCCCTCGGCGGTGGCCGGCAGGATGTTGGTGTTGCCGAGGAACTCGAACACGAACGGCGAGGCCGGCTGCTCGTAGACCTCGTTCACCGGCCCGGCCTGCTCGATGCGGCCGCGGTTCATGATCACCACGCGGTCGGCGAGCTCGAGCGCTTCCTCCTGGTCGTGGGTGACGAAGATCGTGGTGGTGCCGATCGCCTGGTGCAGTTCGCGCAGCCAGCGCCGGAGGTCCTTGCGCACCTTGGCGTCCAGCGCGCCGAAGGGCTCGTCGAGCAGCAGCACGCGCGGCTCGATCGCGAGCGCGCGCGCCAGCGCCACGCGCTGGCGCTGGCCGCCCGAGAGCTGGTCCGGGTAGCGCCCGCCGAGATCGCCGAGCTGCACCAGCTCGAGCAGCTCCGCCGCGCGCGCCTCGATCGCCGCCGGCGCGGGGCGGGTGCGCCGAGGGCGCATGCGCAGGCCGAAGCTCACGTTGTCGCGCACCGTCATGTGCTTGAACAGCGCGTAGTGCTGGAACACGAAGCCGACGTTGCGCTCGCGTACGGCGCGCGCCGCCATGTCCTCGGCGCCGAACAGCACGCGCCCGGCGTCGGCGAACTCGAGCCCGGCGATGATGCGCAGCAGCGTGGTCTTGCCGCTGCCCGAGGGGCCGAGCAGGGCGATCAGTTCGCCGTCGGCGATGTCGAGATCGACTCCGTTCAGCGCCTGGAAGCCGGCGAAGTGCTTGGTGACGTCCTGGATGCGGATTTCCATGGTTCGGGTGCCTCAGTGACCACGTGAGCGTGCGAGGTCCGCGCCGTGGCGGGCCTCGAGGAAGGACTTGACCGCGAGCGTGACCAGCGCCAGCAGCGCGAGCAGCGAGGCCACCGCGAAGGCAGCCGCGAAGTTGTACTCGTTGTAGAGGATCTCGACGTGCAGCGGCATCGTGTTGGTCTCGCCGCGGATGTGCCCGGAGACCAC
>CAYXJM010000350.1:0-3384 GCA_964465455.1 uncultured Klebsiella sp. | reverse complement strand
AGCGCCTGCAGCTGAACGAGACCGGCCGCTGCCTGCTGCCCGCCGTCGAGGAACTGCTGGTGCGCGCGCGCGAACTGGAACGCGTGCTCGGGCGCAAGGATACCGCCGGCTCGCTGGCGGTCGGCGCCACGCTCAGTATCGGCAACTACCTCGCGGTGCCGATCATGCTGCGGTACATGGACGAGAACCCCGGCGCACGCGTGACGCTGGACGTGGCGAACACCGCGACCATTGCGCAGAAGATCGCGCGCTTCGAACTCGACGTCGGGCTGATCGAGGGCGAGATCCGCCATCCGGAGCTGGAGCTGGCCCCGTGGCGTGACGACGAACTGGTGGTCTTCTGCGCGCCGCAGCATCCGCTGGCCAAACGCCGGCGACTCGGCGAGCGCGAGCTGCTGGCGGCGAAGTGGATCCTGCGCGAGCCGGGCTCCGGCACACGTCAGGCCTTCGACCGCGCCATGCACGGCCTGCTGCCGCAGCTCGACGTGCTGCTGGAACTGCAGCACACCGAGGCCATCAAGCGCGCCGTCGAGAGCGGCATCGGCATCGGCTGCCTGTCACGCGCGACCATGCAGGAGGCCTTCCAGCGCGGCAGCCTGGTGCCGCTTGCCGTGCCCGCCCGGGATTTCACGCGCCAGTTCTACATCGTGCTGCACCGGCGCAAGTACCACAGCGCGGGCATACGGCGATGGGTCGAGCTGTGCCGCGCAATCACGTAAGTCAGGCTGAAGCCCGACCCACGCTATGAATCCAGCAGCTCGATCCAGTGCAGCACGGGAACCTCGGACCTTGCCTGCAGGTGATTCAGGCAGCCGATATTCGCGGTGGCGATGAATTCGGGTCGCCCGGCCTGCAATGCCCGGAGCTTGTCGTCACGCAGGCGCTGCGAGAGTTCGGGCTGCAGCAGCGAGTAGGTGCCGGCGGAACCGCAGCACAGATGCGCATCCGCCACCGGCACGAGCACGCAGCCGGCGCGCAGCAGCAGGCCTTCCACCACCCCGCCCAGCTTCTGGCCGTGCTGCAGCGTGCACGGGCACTGGAATGCCACGCGCGGGCCACCCGCCTGAGGTGCGAGTGAGTGTCCTTCCACCGCGAGTATCTCCGCGAGGTCCTTCGTCGCCGCCGACACGCTCGCGGCCTTCGCCGCGTAGGCCGCATCGTGACGCAGCAGATGAGCGTAGTCCTTCACCATCACGCCGCAGCCGCTCGCGGTCATCACGATGGCCTCGGCGCCCTGCTCCAGCAGCGGCCACCAGGCGTCGATGTTGCGCCGGGCGAAGGCGAGCGCCTCGTCCTGCGCATCCAGGTGCTGCGACAGCGCGCCGCAGCAGCCTGCCTGCGGCACGCGCAGCAGGCTGATGTCCAGGCGATGCAGCACGCGCGCCGTGGCGGCATTGATGCGTGGCGCGAGCGCGGGCTGCACGCAGCCATCCAGCACCAGCATGCGTCTCGCATGCACCGGCGCGGGCCACGCGCCCGGATTGCGACGCCGCGGAATCGTTGCTCGCAGCGCGCGTGGCAACAGCGCGCGCAACGCGCGCCCGGCGCCCAGCAGCGTGCCGAACACGCGCCGATCCGCCATCGCGCGGCGCAGCGACCAGCGCTGCAGGCGCTGCCCCGGCGACCTGCCGATGCGCGCATCCGCGACCTTGCGTCCGATATCGAGCAATCGACCGTATTCCACCCCCGAGGGGCACGTCGTTTCGCAGGCGCGGCAGCTCAGGCAGCGGTCGAGGTGCGTCTGCGTCACCGTCGTGGCCACGGCGCCCCCGAGCATTTCCTTGATCAGGTAGATGCGTCCGCGCGGGCCATCGAGTTCGTCCCCGAGCAACTGGTAGGTCGGACAGGTCGCGGTGCAGAAGCCGCAGTGCACGCACTTGCGCAGGATGGCCGCGGCCTCGGCTCCTTCGGGGGTGTCGCGGATGAAATCGGCGAGCGGGGCTTTCACGGTGTCTCGCTACCTCGTCACAGCCAGGTGTAGAGGCGTCCCGGGTTCAGGATGCCCCCCGGGTCGAAGGCCTGCTTCAGGCGACGGTGCAGCGCGATCATCGGGGGCGGCAGCGGGTGGAATACCTCGCCGGTCCCCGCGTCGCCGCGGTACAGCGTCGCGTGCCCGCCCGCGGCGCTCGCGGCCGCGCGCACGTCCGCAGCCGCGAGCGGCGTGCGCACCCAGCGCAGCGCACCGCCCCACTCGACGTACTGCTCCCCGGGCAGGGCGAGCGGCGGCGTGGCGGCGGGCAGCGACAGGCGCCACAACGGCCCCGGCGCGTCGAAGAACCCCAGTTGCTGGTCGCGCAGGGCCTCCCAGTAAGCCGCTCCGTCGGGCACCGCCTCGCCGCCCAGCGAAGCCGCGGCCGCACGCACCGCTGACTCCGCGCCGCTCAGGCGCAGGCGCAGGCACTCGCCGTCGTGGCTCGCCCCCGAGAGCGGCAGCGGCGTGCCGGCGATGCGGTTCATCGTTGCGATCGCCTCGGCCTGAGCGCACGGACGCGCAAGCGTGATCTCCGCGGGCGGGAGCGGCAGCACCTTCAGCGAGACCTCGAGCAGCACGCCAAGCGTGCCGAAGGCCCCGCACATCAGCCGCGCGACGTCGTAGCCGGCCACGTTCTTCATCACGCGCCCGCCGAAGGAGAGCAGCTCGCCGCGCCCGTTCGCGCAGCGCACGCCGAGCACGAAATCGCGCGCGGCTCCGGCATACGGCCGCCGTGGTCCCGACATCGCGGTGGCGATTGCACCGCCCAGCGTCGAGGCCGACGAGAAGCGCGGCGGCTCGAACGCGAGCATCTGTCCGCCCGAGGCCAGCAGCGCCTCGAGCTCCGCGAGCGGCGTGCCGGCGCGGGCGGTCACGACCAGCTCGGAGGGCTCCCACGCGACGATGCCACGATGCGCCGAGACGTCCAGCGACTCCCCCAGCGCGGGCCGGCCGAAGAAGGCGCGCGTGCCGCCGGCGCGGATGGCCAGCGCGTGGCGCCCCGCACAGGCCGCGGCGATGCGCGCAGCGATCTCCCCGGCGCAGTCGCGCTCCGTGCCCACCTTCAGAACCGCTCCAGTTCCGGGTGCGCGAGCCGGCCGCCGTGCACGTGCATGCGGCCGAATTCCGCGCAGCGCGCGAGCGTGGGAACCGCCTTGCCCGGATTCAGCAGGCCCGCCGGATCGAAGGCGCTCTTCACGGCATGGAACTGCGCGAGCTCGGCCGTGCCGAACTGCACGCACATCTGGTCGATCTTCTCGACACCGACGCCGTGCTCCCCGGTGATGGTGCCGCCGCACTCGACGCAGAGCTCGAGGATGCGCGCACCGAAGGCCTCGGCGCGCGCGAGCTCGCCGGGCCTCGCGGCGTCGTAGAGGATCAGCGGGTGCAGGTTGCCGTCGCCGGCATGGAAG
>CAYXJM010000349.1:1766-3387 GCA_964465455.1 uncultured Klebsiella sp. | reverse complement strand
TGCCGCGCTTCTGGCTGGCCGGCTGGTGGCCGCTGGCGGCGCATCTGGACGCGGTGGCGGAACAGCTGCGGCTGAGTGACAGCACCGGGGCCCTGCTGCTCGAAGGTCGTTTCGACGCGAGCGACGGCGGCGCGAGCGGCACGGCCACGCTGGGCATCGGCGGGATCCCCCGGCTCGCGCTGCGCTGGCAGCCGCAGGACGCCACGCCCCGGGCCTGGCGGATCGACTGGCATGGCGAGGGCGCCGGGGCGCCCGCGGGCTCGCTGCTGCTGCAGGGTACGCCGGCCGGCGCCGACTGGCAGCTCGAGGCGCGGCTGCCGCCGCGCGAGGCGGGCGGCGCCGCGCTGGGCGAGACGGCGCTCTCGGCGCGCGGCAGCAGCGACCTGTTCGAGGGTCGCGGCGCGCTTGCCGCCGCCACGGCGCAGCTTGCCGGCACGGCACGCACGCCGCGCGGCACGGCGGACTGGCGCTGCGACGGCGAGCTCGCGCTGCAGCAGTCGCTGGAGTCGACGCTCGGCATCCGTGCCTGCGAGGCGGCGCTCGGTGACGCGCACGCGACGCTGCGCGGGCGCCTCGGCGCCACGGCGCCGGCGCGGGACGCGTGGCGCGCGACGCTGGACGGCAAGCTCGAGCTGCAGAAGGGGCCGCACGCGCTGAAGACCCTGGACGTGGCCGCGACGCTCGCCGCCGAAGCCGGAAAGATCCGCAGCTCCGGCGCGTTCGCGCGCGCCAGGCCGGGCAAGCTGCTCGGCTGGGACGGCGACTACGCACCCGCGACTGGCCGTTACCGCGCCACGCTGACACTGGACTCCACGGGCTGGGACTGGGGCCAGGGACTGGCGCGCACGCTGCTCGGCGCCAGGCAGACCCTGGTGCCCGGCGAGTTGCTGGCCGGCGAGCTGCGCGCCACCGCCCGCGTACGCGGAACGGCCGGGCACCTGCGCGTGGCGATCGAGGCGAACGCGCGGCGGCTCTCCGGCATCGCCGCAGGCATCGGGGTCGCCGGTCTCGACTGCGCGCCGCTCGCGCTCACCATCGACGACGGTGTTGTCACCGCGTTCGCCGCGACGCCCTGCACCGTCGCGAGCGTCAACGCCGGCATCACGGTGGACAGGTTGCGGGCCACGCTCGCGCACGACGCCGCCGGCTGGTGGCTGCGCGACATCGGCGGCGAACTGCTCGGCGGCGACTTCGGCGCGGCCGCCCTCGGCCCGCTCGGCGCGGCGCCGATGCAGGCCAGCGTCGCGCTCGACGGCATCGAGCTCGCCCGCGTGGCGGCGCTGCTCGACGACCCCGCGCTCACCCTCACGGGCACGCTGGCAGGCACGGTGCCGGTGCGCATCGCCGACGGCGCGTTCACCGTGCAGCACGCCGAGGTGCACGCGAGCACGCCGGGGCTGATCCGCTACCGTCCCGCCACCCCGCCCGCGGACGAATCGGCGGAGATCGCGTTCACCCGCAAGGCGCTGTCGAACCTGGAGTACGACACGCTCGACGCCGGGTTCGACTACGGCGCCGACGGCACGCTCGCGCTGGTGACCCGCGTGCGCGGCCGCAATCCGGATCTCGATCCCGTGCGGCCCGTGCACCTCAATTTGACTCTCGAGACCAACTTGCGCAC
>CAYXJM010000349.1:0-1666 GCA_964465455.1 uncultured Klebsiella sp. | reverse complement strand
CCCCCACAGGGAGAACCCGATGACACTTCGCCAGACGTTCCTCGCACTCCTCGCGCTGCTGGCCGCCGGCTGCACGCCGACCGTGAAGGTCGAGGCGCCCGACAAGCCGATCACGATCAACCTCAACGTCAAGATCGAGCACGAGATCCGCGTCAAGGTCGACCGCGAGCTCGAGAACCTGTTCGAGGAAGACAAGGGGCTTTTCTGAGCCCGCTGCCCACCACCGGGAGAGACACATGCTGAAGCACCTGAGAACCGCATTCCTGGCCACCGCGCTGGCCGCCGGCGCGACGGCCTTCGCCCTGGACCTGCAGGAGGCGAAGAGCGCCGGCTGGGTCGGCGAGCAGCGCGACGGTTACCTCGGGCTGGTGAGCTCTTCCGCGCCCGCGGACGCACGCGGGCTCGTGGCCGAGGTGAACCGTGCACGGCGCCAGAGCTACCAGGACATCGCCGCCAAGACCGGCGCGGATCTCCGCTCGGTCGAGCTGCTCGCGGCCGAGAAGGCGCTGCAAAAGACCCAGCCGGGCAACTTCATCCAGGGGCCCGACGGCTCCTGGACCCGCAAGTAAGCCCAGTCGTGGCCTAATCGGGCCACGCTCTCTATAATCCCGCCTCCTTTTCGCCCAGCCGGGCCCCAGCGCGCGCCCGGCTCCCCCTGCCGGAGCATGGCCCGATGGAAGACTCTTTCCGCGAAAGTTCGATCCGCTACCACACCGACTACCCCCCCGGAAAGCTGGCCATCCAGCCGACCAAGCCGATGGCGAACAAGCGCGACCTGGCGCGCGCCTACTCCCCCGGCGTGGCCTACGCCTGCGAGCTGATCGAGCAGGATCCCAACCAGGCCGCGAACGTCACGGCGCGCGGCAACCTCGTTGCGGTCGTCACCAACGGCACCGCGGTGCTGGGGCTCGGCGACATCGGGCCGCTGGCCGGCAAGCCGGTGATGGAAGGCAAGGCGGTGCTGTTCAAGAAGTTCGCGAACATCGACGTCTTCGACATCGAGATCCAGGAGAAGGACGTCGACCGGCTGGTCGACATCATCGCGTCGCTCGAGCCCACCTTCGGCGGCATCAACCTCGAGGACATCAAGGCACCCGAGTGCTTCCTCGTCGAGCAGAAGCTGCGCGAGCGCATGAAGATCCCCGTGTTCCACGACGACCAGCACGGCACCGCGATCGTGGCCGGCGCCGCGGTCTACAACGGCCTGCGCGTCGTCGGCAAGGACATCGGCGAGGTGAAGATGGTGGTCTCCGGCAGCGGCGCAGCCAGCATCGCCTGCGTGGACCTGCTGGTCTCGATGGGCCTGAAGCCGGCCAACGTCACGCTGGTCGACCGTTCGGGCGTGGTCTATGCCGGGCGCACCGAAGGCATGAACGCCTGGAAGCAGAAGTACGCGCGCGACACCTCGCTGCGCACGCTCGACGAGGCAATGGAGGGCGCCGACATCTTCATGGGCCTGTCCGGCCCCGGCGTGCTGAAGCCCGAGGCGGTCAAGAAGATGGCCGAGCGCCCGCTGATCCTCGCGATGGCGAACCCCACGCCCGAGATCATGCCCGAGGAGGCGCTCGCGGTGCGCCCCGACGCGATCCTCGCGACCGGCCGCTCGGACTACCCGAACCAGGTCAACAACGTGCTGTGCTTCCCGTTCATCTTCCGCGGCGCGCTC
>CAYXJM010000348.1:0-3399 GCA_964465455.1 uncultured Klebsiella sp. | reverse complement strand
GTGGTCATGCAACAGAAAGGGTAGTACTACTATTATTCTTACACCACAAACTGACACAACTTCTCCTCTTCCCTTCCTTCTTCTCTTTTTTCTGACTTTTTTTCTTGTAGAATCATACGGGCTCTTCGCTCACGCGCGCGCTCCGCGCGCCGGCCCGTGCCTCATTCCTCGTCCAGGCTGTGTCCGTAGCCTTCGGCGTCGAGCAGCGCGTCGAGCTCCTCGGTGTTGTCGGCACGCAGGCGGAAGAACCAGCCCTCGCCGTAGGGGTCGCTGGTGGCGAGCTCGGGCGAACTCTCCAGCGCCTCGTTGACCTCGACGACCTCGCCCGACACCGGGGCGTAGATGTCGGAGGCGGCCTTCACCGACTCGACCACGCCGGCCTCGTCGCCGGCGTCGATGTGCGCGCCGAGCTCCGGGAGCTCCACGAACACCACGTCGCCGAGAGCGCTCTGCGCGTGGTCGGTGATGCCGACCGTGACCACGCCGGAGGCGTCGGCCCTGGCCCATTCGTGCGTCACGGCGTAGCGGCGGTCGGCCGGGATGTTGCTCATCGGTCCCCCCAGGATCGGGAAAGAGGTGAAGTCGCGGACGGCCGCGATTCTACCGTCCGTGCCGTCAAAACAAAACGGCTGCTCAGCCGAGCCCCATCGCGCGGCGCATGAACTCGCGCTTCAGCGGACCCAGCGCGTGCACCGCGCTCATGCCGATGTTGCGCGCCAGGCGCACGCCGGGACCGTCCGCGCCGTAGAGCATGCGGAAGCCTTCCATCGCGCGCAGCATCAGCGCGTTCTCGCCGCGACGCCGGCGCTGGTAGCGCGCGAGCACCTCGGCATCGCCGATCGCCCGCCCGCGCGAGATCGCGCGCGCGATCTCGTCGGCCAGCACGCGCACGTCGGATAGGCCGAGGTTGATGCCCTGGCCGGCGAGCGGGTGGATCACGTGCGCCGCGTCGCCGATCAGCGCCACGCCGGGCGCGACGTAGCTGGCCGCGTGCAGCGGCAGCAGCGGAAACGCGTGGCGCCGCGACACCGCGCGCACCTCGCCGAGGCAGGATTCACTCGCGCGCGTCAGGCGCGCGGCGAACGCGGCGTCGTCGAGCGCCATGAGCTCGCGCGCGAGCGGCTCGTCGGCGCTCCACACGATCGAGCACGCGCGCTCGCCGTCGAGGGTCGCGAGCGGGAGCAGCGCGAGCGGCCCGCTCTGCAGGAACCGCTGCCAGGCCGTGCGCCGGTGCGCTCCGGCGGTCTCGATCGTCGCGACGATCGCCTGCTGCCCGCTGTGCCAGTAGCGCGCCCCGATCGCGCACAGCGCGCGCACCGCGGAACGCGCGCCGTCGGCGCCCACCACGAGCGCCGCCTCGACGCTCGCGCCCGACGCGAGGCCGAGCCGCAGTCGTGGCCCGGCGCCGTCGAGCGGCTCCAGCGCGAGCAGCTGCTCGCCGCCGCGCACCGTCACGTTCGGCGCCGCGGCGAGCACGGCGAGCAGCGAGGCCACCACCCAGCGGTTCTCGACGATGTGCCCGAGCACGGGCTGGGCGACTTCCGCGGCATCGAAGCCGATGCGTCCGGAGCCGTCCTCTTCCCAGACGCGCATGCATTCGTAGGGGCTGGCGACGCCCGGAGGGAGCCGCTGCCAGGCACCGGCGTCCTGCAGCAACCGCACCGAGGCGATGCCGAGCGCGCTGACGCGCGGATCCACCGCGTCGATGGCGGTGGCGACCGGCGGCAGGCCCCCGGGCAGCGGGCCGGCCTCGAGCAGCAGGATCCCGAGTCCCGAGGGCGCGAGCGCGGCGGCCAGCGCCGAGGCGGCGATGCTCGCGCCCACGATCACCACGTCGTACCGTCCGCCCATCGCGCGCTCCGTGCTGCCCGCCGTCGTCTTCCTCATCCGGCGAGCCCCGTGGCCTGGCGCACCAGCAGGCTGCGCGCGGCGGGCAGCAGCTCGAGCCCGATCAGCCCGAGGTCGCGCGCCGCCGCGAGCGGCAGCAGGCCGCTGCCGAAGACGCGCGGCAGCGCGTCGCTGAAGCCGATGGTGCGTTCCTGGTCGGCGCGCTGGCGCGCCACGAAGCGCTCGAGCACGTCGAGCGCGCCCGGGGCCTGGCCGCTCGCGGCGGCCACCACGAGCGTTTCGGCCAAGGCCGCCACGTCACGCAGCGAGAGGTTGAAGCCCTGCCCGGCCACCGGGTGCAATGCGTGCGCCGCGTTGCCGAGCAGCACGATGCCCGCGCGCGCCTGCTCCGCGGCGCGCGTGAGCGACAGCGGGTACAGGTGACGCTCGCCCACGCGCAGGAGCTTCCCCAGCCGGTAACCGAAGCGCAGCTGCAGGCGGCGCAGGAACTCGGCCTGCGGCAACGCGTGCGCCTCGGCGGCGAGCTCCGGCTTCTGCACCCAGACCAGCGCGCTGCGCGCGCTGCCGTCGGGCGCATCGACGAGCGGCAGCATCGCCAGCGGACCGGCGTCGGTGAAGCGCTCGAAGGCCCGCCCCTCGTGCGGCGCGCGGTGCGCGACGTTCGCTATCAGCGCCTGCTGGCCGTAGTCCTGCTGCGCGGCGTGGATGCCGAGCGCCGCCGCGAGCCCCGAGCGCGCGCCGTCGGCGATCACGACGAGGCCGGCCGCGAGCTCGAGCGTCTGCTCGCCGTGCGCGAGGCTCGCGCTCACGCACACGCCGTCGGCCACGCGCCGCACGGCCTCGGCGCGCGCCGGCGCCAGCAGCGTCAGGTTCGCGCAGGCGCGCAGGCCGTCGTGCAGCACGTTGCCCAGCCACTGGTTCTCGACCACGTAGCCGAGCGCCTCCAGCCCTTCCCCCGCGGCGTCCATCACGGTCGAGCCGAAACGCCCGCGGTCCGAGACGTGGATGCGGCGGATCGGCTGCGCGTGGCGGCGCACCGCGGCCCACAGGCCGATGCGCTCCAGGAACTGCGCGCTGCTCAGCGCGAGCGCGGTCGAGCGCGCGTCGAAGCTCGGCTGGTACACGGCGGGCCCGTTGCGCTCCAGCAGCGGGAACCCCTCGAGCAGCGCGACGCGCGCGAAGCCTCCGCCGGCGGCGAGCGCGCAGGCGAGGCTCGCGCCGACCATGCCGCCGCCCACGATCACGACGTCGAAGCGCTCGCCGCTCATGCCGCCCCCGCCATCAGCTGCCGGATGTCCTGCACGCTCTTCGGCGCGTCCGCGGTGAGCACCTTGCTGCCGCTTCGCGTCACGACCACGTCGTCCTCGATGCGGATGCCTATGCCGCGCCACTTCTTCGCCACCGCGCGGTTGTCGGGCGCGATGTAGACGCCGGGCTCCACGGTCAGCACCATGCCGGGCTCCAGCACGCGCCACTCGCCGCCGATCTTGTAGTCCCCGACGTCGTGCACGTCGAGCCCGAGCCAGTGCCCGGCGCGGTGCATGTAGAACG
>CAYXJM010000347.1:0-3405 GCA_964465455.1 uncultured Klebsiella sp. | reverse complement strand
CCCAGGGCCGCGTAGGCCTTCTCGACGTCCTTCATGCGCTTCTTCGAGATGCCGCCGAGCACCTCCAGCGCGTGCCGGATGCGCGCCCGCGACAGGTCCGAGCCCAGCATGTGCATCGAGTCGATCACCGAGATCGAGGCCGAGGTGCCGGCGATCGCGATGAACAGCGGCGCGAGGAAATCGCGGATCTTGAGGCCCATCTCACCGGACAGCCCCTTCATCGCCGCGAAGATCGCGTCGCGCTCCCAGGGCGAGACGCCCTCGAGCCGCCACTGCGCGAACTGCAGCAGCTGCAGCAGCGCCTCGCGCTCGAGCTTCACCTCCGCGAAGCTCTGCTCGGTGAGCGGCAGCATGCCCGAGGCGAGGTAGGCCGCCGCGGGCGCGAAGTCGCTGAAGCGCTCCATGCGCGGCTGCAGGTGCGGCAGCACGCGCAGCAGGTTGTCGCGGTTGTAGGCCCACTCGACCAGGCGGTCGGCGAGCTCCTCGAGCGTGAAGTCCTCGCGGATCCACAGGGCGTTAAGCCAGCTCAGCTTGTCGAGGTCGAACACCGGCCCGCCCAGCGAGACGCGCGTGATGTCGAAGTGGCAGAGCATCTCGCCCAGCGTGAACTTCTCGCGCTCGTCGGGCATCGACCATCCCATGCGGCCGAGATAGTTCAGCAGCGCCTCGGGCAGGTAACCCATGCGCCGGTAGTACAGGATGCTGGTCGGGTTCTTGCGCTTGCTGAGCTTGCTCTTGTCGGGGTTGCGCAGCAGCGGCAGGTGGCACAGCACCGGCGCCTGCCAGCCGAAGTACTCGTAGAGCAGGAGGTGCTTCGGGGCCGAGTTGATCCACTCCTCGCCGCGCAGCACGTGCGTGATGCCCATCAGGTGGTCGTCCACCACGTTGGCGAGGTGATAGGTGGGCATGCCGTCGGCCTTCAGCAGCACCTGCATGTCCACCTGCGTCCACTCGAAGTCGATCTCCCCGCGCAGCATGTCCTGCACCCTGCACACGCCTTCGCGCGGCACTTTCATGCGCACGACGTAGGGCTCGCCCGCCTCGAGCCGCGCCGTCACGTCGGCCTGGCTGAGCGCGAGGCAGTGGCCGTCGTAGCCCGGCTGCTGCTGGGCGGCGGTCTGCTCGCGGCGCAGTGCGTCCAGGCGCTCGGTGGTGCAGAAGCAGCGGAACGCGTGCCCGTGCTCCAGCAGGTAATCGGCGTGCTCGCGGTACATCTCGCCGCGCTCGCTCTGGCGGTACGGCGCGTGCGGGCCGCCGACGTCGGGACCTTCGTCCCAGTCGAGTCCGAGCCAGCGCAGCGATTCGAGGATCGCGGCCTCCGACTCGGGCGTGCTGCGCACCTGGTCGGTGTCCTCGATGCGCAGGATGAACTTGCCGCCGTGCTGGCGCGCGAAGCAGAGGTTGAACAGCGCGATGTAGGCGGTGCCGACGTGCGGGTCGCCGGTCGGCGACGGTGCGATACGGGTGCGGACGGTCATCGGAAAACAGGTCCTGCCATGGCCCGCGCAGGAAGGCGCGCGGGCGGTCGAAAACGGGCCGATAGTATATCCGCAGCGCGGCGTCGATGCGGCATAGTGCCCTGCGGGCCGGCATTCATGCCGACTCGTGCCTGCGGGGATGCGGCGGGTTCGGCGGTGCCGAACCCTGGTCGGGCTGAAGCCCGACCCACAATCAACCGAGCTTCTTGATGCGCTCCGAGGGACTGATGACGTCGGTCATGCGGATGCCGAACTTGTCGTTCACGACGACCACTTCACCGTGCGCGATCAGCGTGCCGTTGACCAGCACGTCGAGCGGCTCGCCGGCGAGACGGTCGAGCTCGATGACCGAGCCCTGACCCAGTTGCAGCAGGTCGCGGATCGAGATCTGCGTGTTGCCCACTTCCATCGACAGCCGCACCGGGATGTCGAGGATCATCTCGAGGTCGGGGCTGACCGTGCGCGCCGGGGCGGTGCCGCCGAAGTCCGGCATCGCCTCGGCCTGCGCCGCGGCGCCGCTGCGCCCCGGCATCGTGTCTTCGTCGCTCATTGCAGCACTTCCTCGGATTCGGCGTTCATTTCGGGCGTTCGATGTTCTGCAGCACCTGCAGCGCCAGGTTGCCCTTCAGCGTGCCCAGCCGCACCCGGAACAGCGGGATGTTGTTCACGCCCAGCACGGGTTGCGGCGCCTCGATCGGGATCACGTCGCCGACCTCGAGGTCGATCACCTCGCGCAGCGACACCTCCGTCTCCGCCACGCGGCAGTTCAGGCTGACCTTCGTGTCCTTGATGTTCTCCTTCAGCGCCGACTCCCAGCGGCTGTCGCGCGCGTCGGCGTCGTTCACCGCGGAGCGGTCGAGCAGTTCCTTGATCGGCTCGATCATGCCGTAGGGCACCACGAGGTGCAGCTTGCCCCCGCTCACGTCGAACTCGACGCTGAAGGAACTGACCACCGCGATGTCGTTGGCGTTGAAGATGCCGGCCGCCTCGGGACTCGCCTCCTTCTGCACCATCTGCACCCTGACCGCGGAGCTGCCGCCCCAGGCCTTCTCGAGCTCGGCGAAGACGGTCTCGAGCACCCGGTCGACCACCAGCGTCTCGGAGGGCGTGAACTCGCGCCCCTCGACCTTGGCGTGGAAGCGCCCGCCGCCGAAGAAGTTGTCGACCAGCAGGAACACGAGGCGCGCGTCCATCACGATCAGCGCGTGGCCGGGCAGCGGGTTGAGCCGCACCACGTTGATGCTGGTGGGAATCAGCAGGCTGTTGGCGTACTCGCCGAACTTCTGGATCTGCATCCCTTCGTAGTTGACGTCGAGGCCACGGCGCAGCAGGCCGCGAAAGCCCGTGCGCAGCTGGCGCGCGAAGCGCTCGTTGGTGCGCTCCAGCGCCGGCATGCGCCCGCGCACGATGCGGTCCTGGCTCGTCAGGTCGTAGAACTGCACCTCGGGAGGCGGCGCCTCGGGCGCGGTGTCGATCTCGCCCCCGCCCACGCCGTGGAGCAGCGCGTCGATCTCGTCCTGTGACAGCAGGTCCTGCACGCCGGTTCTCCGCTCTCAGTCGACCGCGCGACGCATCGCGGGGCTCATTGCAGCACGAATTCGGTGAAGAAGACCTGCTCCACGCCGGGCGAGCCGGTCTCGGTCCGCAGCACGTCCTGCAGCGTCGCGAGGATGCGCTCGCGCAGCGCGAGCTTGCCCGCCTCGGTGCGCAGCGCCGCGAAGTCCTGCTCGCCGAGCAGCGTCACGAGACGGCCGCGGATCAGCGGCGCGTGCAGTTCGAGCGCCTTGACCACGGCCTCGTCGCGCGTGAGCGCGCTGATACTGGTCTGGAAGTAGCGCTGGCGCCCGTCCTCCTGCAGCGTCACCACGAACTTGTCGCCGAGCGAGGCGTAGATCGCCGCCGGGGCGGCAACCGGCGCGCTCGCCGC
>CAYXJM010000346.1:0-3408 GCA_964465455.1 uncultured Klebsiella sp. | reverse complement strand
ACATCGCGCGGCGCTCGATCGAGCAGGCCTTCGACCCCGAGAAGGGCCTGTTCCTGCCGGACCGCTACATCAAGGGCGGCTGCCCGCGCTGCGGCGCGGCCGACCAGTACGGCGATTCCTGCGAGTCCTGCGGCGCCACCTACACGCCGCTCGACCTGAAGGACCCGGTCTCCGTGCTCTCGGGCGCGACCCCGGTCCGGCGCGAGTCCGAGCACTTCTTCTTCCGGCTCGGCGACTTCGAGGCGATGCTGCGCGAATGGACCGCCGGCGACGGCGTGCAGCCCGAAGTGGCCAACAAGCTGCAGGAGTGGTTCTCGCAGGGCCTGAACGACTGGGACATCTCGCGCGACGCGCCCTATTTCGGCTTCGAGATCCCCGGCGAACCGGGCAAGTACTTCTACGTCTGGGTCGACGCGCCGATCGGCTACATGGCGAGCTTCCGCGATCTCTGCAACCGCAGCGGCGAGGACTTCGACAGCTACTGGGCCGAGGGCAGCGAGGCGGAGCTCTACCACTTCATCGGCAAGGACATCGCGTACTTCCACACGCTGTTCTGGCCGGCGATGCTGAGCGGCGCCGGCTTCCGCCGCCCCGACGGCGTCTTCTGCCACGGCTTCCTCACGGTCAACGGCCAGAAGATGTCGAAGTCGCGCGGCACCTTCATCATGGCGCGCACCTACCTCGAGCACCTCGATGCCGAGTACTTCCGCTACTACATCGCGGCCAAGCTGGGCGCGGGGCTGGAGGACATCGACCTCAACCTCGAGGACTTCGTGCTGCGCGTGAATTCGGACCTGGTCGGCAAGGTGGTGAACATCGCCAGCCGTTGCGCCGGATTCATCGCGAAGCGCTTCGAGGGCCGTCTCGCCGCGGGCAGCGAGGGCGAGGCGCTGCTGGCGGACTTCGTCGCCGAGGGCGAGACCGTCGCCGCGTACTACGAGGCGCGGGAATTCGGCAAGGCGATCCGCCTGGTCATGGCGCTCGCCGACCGCGCCAACCAGTACATCGACCACGAGAAGCCGTGGGCGCTGGCCAGGGACCCGGCGCAGGCCGCGCGCGTGCAGGCGGTGTGCTCGGCGGGCATCGAGCTGTTCCGCGTGCTGATGATCTACCTCGCGCCGGTGCTGCCGGCGATGGCCGCGAAAGCCGCGGCCTTCCTGAGGAGCGAGCTCGACTGGGCGGCGCTGGCGCGCCCGCTCGGCGCGCACACCATCGACACCTTCAGCCCGCTGATGAACCGCGTCGATCCCGAGCGCGTCGCCGCGATGGTCGAGGCCAGCAGGGAAGACGTGGCGCAGGGAGCCGCGCCCGCCGTCCCGGCAGCGGTGGCGGCCGCGCCGGCGGCGGCACCGCATCCCCCGATCGGCGCGACCATCGGCATCGAGGACTTCGCGAAGATCGACCTGCGCGTGGCGCGCATCCTCGCGGCCGAGCCGGTCGAGGGCGCCGAGAAGCTGCTGGCGCTCACGCTGGACCTCGGCGGCGACACCCGCCGCAACGTGTTCGCGGGCATCAAGTCCGCCTATGCGTCGGGCGAGCTGGTCGGGCGGCTCACGGTGGTGGTCGCGAACCTCGCGCCGCGCAAGATGCGCTTCGGCACCTCCGAGGGCATGGTGCTCGCGGCCGGACCCGGCGGCAAGGACATCTTCCTGCTCGCGCCCGACAGCGGCGCCGAGCCGGGCATGCAGGTCAAGTGAGCCCGCGGAGGCGCGCGTGATGGCGGATCTTGCGCTGTTCCTGATCGGCGCCGTGCTGGTCAACAACTTCGTGCTGGTGCAGTTCCTCGGGCTGTGCCCGTTCATGGGCGTCTCGACGAAGCTGGAATCCGCGCTCGGCATGGCGATGGCGACCACCTTCGTGCTGACGCTCACCTCGACCTGCACCCACCTCGTCTACCGCTACCTGCTCGCGCCGCTCGGGCTCGAGTACCTGCAGACCATCGCGTTCATCCTCGTGATCGCCGCCGTCGTGCAGTTCACCGAGATGTTCGTGCGCAAGACCAGCCCGCTGCTCTACAAGGTGCTCGGCGTGTTCCTGCCGCTGATCACGGTGAACTGCGCGGTGCTCGGCGTCGCGCTGCTGAACGTCAACAAGCACCACGACTTCGTGCACTCGGTGCTCTACGGCTTCGGCGCGGCCGCCGGCTTCTCGCTGGTGCTGGTGCTGTTCGCCGCGATGCGCGAGCGCATCGCGGCGGCCGACGTGCCGCAGCCGTTCCGGGGCGCCGCGATCGGCATGATCACCGCGAGCCTGATGGCGCTCGCGTTCATGGGCTTCGCGGGCCTCGTCTGAACCCATGACCGGATTCCTCGCGCAGCACCCGGTCGCGGCGGCGCTCATCGCGCTCGCGGCGCTCGCGCTCGTCTTCGGCGCGCTGCTCGGCTTCGCCAGCGTGCGCTACGCCGTGAGCGGCAATCCGATCGTCGACCAGATCCTCGCGAAGCTGCCGCAGACGCAGTGCGGCCAGTGCGGCCATCCGGGCTGCCGGCCCTACGCCGAGGCGATCGCCGCCGGCGAGGCCATCAACAAGTGTCCGCCCGGCGGGCAGGCGACCATCAACGCGCTGGCCGACCTGCTGCACGTCGAGGCGCCGGCGCTCGACGCCGAGCACGGCGCGGAGAAGCCGCGCATGGTCGCCTTCATCCGCGAGGACGAGTGCATCGGCTGCACCAAGTGCATCCAGGCCTGCCCGGTGGACGCGATCCTCGGCGCCGCGAAGCAGATGCACACGGTGATCGCCGCCGAGTGCACCGGCTGCGATCTCTGCGTGGAGCCCTGCCCGGTGGACTGCATCGAGATGCGCCCCGTGCCGACCACGCTGCAGAACTGGAGCTGGGAGCTGCCGCGCCGCGAGGCACCGCCGCAGCTGATCGCGAGCGACGCCCCGGCGGAGCGCGCCGCGTGAGGAGGCTGTGGGACATCCCCGGCGGCATCCACCCGCCGCAGAACAAGGCGCAGTCCCTGCGCCGCCCGATCGCGCCGGCCCCGCTCGCCGCGGAGCTCGTGCTGCCGCTGTCGCAGCACGCCGGCGCGCCGGCGGAAGCGGTGGTCGCCGTGGGCGATCGGGTGCTGAAGGGCCAGATGATCGCCCGCGCGAGCGGCACGCTGAGCGCCGCGCTGCACGCGCCGAGCTCGGGCGAGATCGTCGCGATCGAACCGCGCCCCGTGCCGCACCCATCGGGCCTGGACGCGATGGCGATCGTGCTGCGCACCGACGGCGCCGAGCGCTGGATCGAGCGTGAGCCGCTCGCGGACTACCGCACGCTGGAGCGCGAGGAGGTACTGGCGCGGATCCGCGACGCGGGCATCGCCGGCATGGGCGGCGCGGGTTTCCCCGCCGCGGTGAAGCTCGACCCGGGACCGGCGCGGCGCATCCGCACGCTGATCATCAACGGCGCCGAGTGCGAG